>DASTGQ010000027.1:0-2694 GCA_035718985.1 Gemmatimonadaceae bacterium | reverse complement strand
ATACCCACCCGCAGCATCACCGCCGCCATCGCCGCCGTGACGATGCTGGCCGCCTGCAGTACGGAATCGGCGCGACGCGCTGACTCCGCCGCCGCCGACTCCGTCGTCGGCGCGGGAAGCCCGACCGACGCTCCCGGCGTGAACGTGGACGCGAACCGGGCGCCTCCGTCGCCGGACAGCGCGCGAAGCGGCGCGGCGAAGGGCGTCAGCTTCACGGGCATCTCGCCACTCCGGATCGGCATGACGGCCGCCGAGGCGCGACAGGCGCTCGGCATGCCGGCGTCGACCACGAAGTCCGGCGAGTGCAGCTACCTGGACACGAAGGGGCGCACACGCGCGTTCGTCATGCTCGTGCGCGACACCGTCGTCCGCCTGGACGTGCGCGACAGCTCACTCGCCACCGCGGCCGGCGCGCGCGTGGGCGATGCGGAGTCGCGCGTACTGGAGCTCTATCGTGGTCGAGTGAAGTCGGAGCCGCACAAGTACGTGCCGAGCGGGCATTACCTCATTGTGGCGTCGCCGTCGGACAGCACGCGTCAGCTCGTGCTCGAGACGGACGGCAAGCGCGTCACCGCCTGGCGTATCGGGCGGCTGCCGGAAGTGCGGTGGGTGGAAGGGTGCGGTTGAAGTGATGCGTGGATGACTCGGCGCGCGCTGATCCGGCCAGTACGACGAAGGGGGTACGGATCATACGGATCGCACTGATCATACGGATCGCTCCATGCGTGCGGAGACGTCCAGACGCTGCGTAGCATCCTGAGGCCGGTCCAGCAAAGAGATGACTTCGAGGTGAGAGGGACGCTCCAGGTGGGCCGAGCCATCCTTCACGCGGAGCATTCCGCGTTCATCCGTAACATCCGTAGAATCCGTTCCCCTTCGACTGAGTGGTCCGCCAGCCACAGGCGAGCCAGCCCTGCTACGGAATCGATGCCATGCCTCGTCGTACGACTGTTGCAGTCAGCCCTGCTGCCATGACCAGCGCTCCGTTCCAGACCCACAGCGTGGAGAACCAGCCTCCACCGCTCGAGCCCTACGATGCGTACGGCACCGACCTGCCGTTGCGCGAGGCGCTGCTGCGGGAAGGGGGGATGTGGGCCGAGCCACAGGTGGCGACGTATGGCGTCATTGCCGGCGGCGAGCTGATGGCGCTCGGTGCCGAGGCGAATGCGCACCCGCCCGAGCTCCGCGCATACGACCGCTTCGGCAATCGCGTGGACGAAGTGGAGTTCCACCCGGCGTATCATCGCCTCATGCAGCTCGGCGTGGAGCATGGGGTGCCGAGCTTCGGGTGGCGACACGCGTCGGAGAAGGGCGCACACGTCGCGCGAGCCGCGTTGTCGTACCTGCACAACCAGGCGGACCAGGGGACGAGCTGCCCCCTCACGATGACCTACGCCTGCGTGCCGACGCTGGAACAGGCGCCGGAGCTGTCGACGGACTGGATGCCGAGAGTCCTCGCGCCGATGTACGATCCGCGGTCCGTGCCGGGCTGGGACAAGCCCGGGAACACGATCGGCATGGGGATGACGGAGAAGCAGGGCGGCTCGGACGTCAGGGCGAACACCACGCGCGCCACACCGGTGAAGGGCAACGACGCCGGGCTGCACCAGCTCGTCGGGCACAAGTGGTTCCTCTCGGCGCCGATGTCGGATGCGTTCCTCGTGCTGGCGCAGGCGGAGGGCGGGCTGTCGTGCTTCCTGCTCCCGCGCTTTGCGCCCGACGGCACGCGCAACGCCATACGCATCCAGCGGCTGAAGAACAAGCTGGGTGACCGGAGCAATGCGAGCGCCGAGGTGGAGTTCCAGGACGCGCTGGCGTGGCTGGTGGGCGAGCCGGGCCGCGGCGTGGCGACCATCCTCCAGATGGTGGCACTGACGCGCCAGGATTGCGTGATCGGCTCGGCGAGCATCATGCGCCAGGCGCTGGTGCAGGCGGTGCATCACGCGCGGCATCGCCGCGCGTTCGGCAAGGCGCTCGTGGAGCAGCCGCTGATGCGCAACGTGCTGGCCGACCTCGCGCTCGAGTCGGAGGCCGCCACGGCGCTGGCCATGCGCATCGCGCGCGCGGTGGACGACAGCCCGCGCGATCCGCGCGAGGCGGCGCTGGCGCGCGTGATCACGGCCGTCGGCAAGTACTGGGTGTGCAAGCGGTGCGCGCCGTTCGTGAACGAGGCGCAGGAGTGTCTCGGCGGGAACGGCTACGTGGAGGACTCCAGCCTGCCGCGCCTCTATCGCCAGGCGCCGCTCAACTCCATCTGGGAAGGGAGCGGCAACATCCAGTGCCTCGACGTGCTGCGTGCGCTGCAGAAGGAGCCGGCAAGCGCAGAAGCCTTCTTCGCAGAGCTGGAGAGCGTGCGTGGCGGCAATGAGCTGCTCGACGAGGAGATCGGCGCGCTTCATTCGATGGTGAAGGGTCACCATCGGGACATCGAGACGCGGGCACGCTTCCTCGTGGAGCGGATGGCGCTGGCGCTCGAGGCGTCGTGCCTCGTGCGGGGGGGCAACGTGGCGATCGCCGATGCCTTCTGCGAGAGCCGGCTTGGTGGCGCACACGGGTCGGCGTTCGGCACGCTGTCCACCGACGCGCCGTTCGACGTGCTGATCGAGCGGGCGCTGCCGGCGACATGATCGCGAGAGGCAACCGCCCCGGTAACCGCCAACGACAAATGCCAACTGCCTGAAACTGCTCCAACAT
>DASTGQ010000026.1:0-9221 GCA_035718985.1 Gemmatimonadaceae bacterium | reverse complement strand
GAGCCGACACACGCGTATCCACAATCCTCGAGCATCGCTGAGACCGTGCGCCTGGCGCGCCTGCCGGGCGCCGGGCGCCTCCACGTCGGCATCCTGATCGCGCTGGCGATCACGCTGGGCGTCGGCTGGTGGCTGCGACATACCGCGGCGGGATTCCGCCTGCAGGTCGTGGGGGAGAGCCCCACCGCCGCAGCGAGCGCCGGCCTGATCGACGTTCGCCGCACGAGCGCGCTGGCCTTTGTCGCGAGCGGGGCGCTGGCCGGGCTCGCGGGAGCGATCGAGGTACTGGGCGTAACCTACGCGCTCTACGAGGACCTTTCACCGGGCTACGGCTACACCGCCATCGCGGTAGCGCTGCTGGCGGGCCTCGATCCGTGGCGCGTGGTACTCACGTCGCTCCTCTTCGCGGCGCTGGAGGCCGGTGCCGGAGCCATGCAACGCGACGCGAATGTTCCTTCGACGCTGGTCGCCGTGATCGAAGCACTGTTGATCGTCACGGTGGTGGCGACCCAAGCCATCCGACGTCGGCGCTCGGTCGGCGCGAGGACGGACGACCTGGAGCTCGAGGTCACGACGTGAGCGACGCACTCGCTCCGTTCCTCGCGGCCACGATTCGAACCGCGACACCGCTCGCTCTCGCCGCGCTCGGCGAGCTCCTGGTGGAACGCGCTGGGCTCATCAACATCGGCATCGAGGGCGCGGTACTCAGTGGCGCCTTCGGTGCGCTAGCCGGGGCGACTGCCGGCGGCGTGGCCGGTGGCTATGCGGGCGCGATGGCGGGAGGCCTGCTGGTCGGATCACTGTTCGCGTTCTGCGTGCTGGTGCTGCGTGCCGACCAAATCATCACCGGCATGGCGCTGACCCTGCTCAGCGTCGGAGTCACCGGTACGCTCTACCGTGCGTGGTATGGTGCGAGTGGCGCCGCGCTCCACGCGCCAACCAGTGCACCGCGCGCCATCGTCGGCCTGGTGTCCATCCCGCTCCTGGGCGAGGCACTCTTCCGCCAACCGCTCATCACCTACTTCACGTACCTGCTTGCACCGGCGATCGCGTGGTGGCTGTACCGGACGCATGGCGGTCTCGCGTTGCGCGCCATCGGTGAACGACCGGACGCCGCAGCGTCAGCGGGCGTACGCGTCGGGCGAATGCAGGCGCTTGCCGTGCTGGTGGGCGGGCTGCTCGCCGGCCTCGCTGGTGGCACGCTCGTGCTGGCACAGGCCGGTACCTTCGTCGAAAACATGTCGGCCGGACGTGGATTCATCGCGCTGGCGATCGTCGTGCTGGGCCGATGGCGCCCACTCGGCGTGGCGTTCGGCGCCCTGCTCTTCGGCGCCGCGAGCGCCATGCAGTACGCCTTTCAGGCCATGGGCTGGAACGTGCCGTATCAGATCTTTCTCGCCGTGCCGTACCTGCTCACGCTCGCCGCCCTCGCCGGTGCAATGGGCAGGGCACGCGCACCCGCCGCGCTTGGCCGTCCCACATAAGCGCGAAGGACTTCCCGTTCAGCCGCAGCTCGTGATACCGCTGGACCACCGGACACGCCACCGTCGCGGTCCGGTGCGCTCGATGATGGCGTAACCAATCCCGTCGTTGCCATCGCGCGCCACAATCAATGATGGTTCATTGCCAGCGCCGAGCCGAACGCCAGCCAGCACCTCCGGCGTCACCACTTCTTCCTCGCGGCCAGATGTGCGCTCCGCGTACGCGAGCTGATACGGGCCGGAGGTGGCACCGCTGTCTCGTTCAGCGATGAGCAACGTCTGCTCCTCCTGAGGGCTCGCTTCCTGGTTGACGTGGCGGACGAGATGCGCCACGAGCGCCTGTACGCCAGGCATCGCCACGAAGCGGCGGACGTCCTCCGTGGTGAAGCGCAGCCCCTGGAATGACGGACCGGTGGGGGCGCTCACCGACGACGCCAGACGGGCAGCTTCGGCCACGAGCATCATGCTGTCGCGTGGTGACAGCATGGCGACGGAATCGAGCGCGATGGGGCGCACGCGATCGCTGGCGAATCCCACCGACCACGCCGTACCCGTAGCAGGCTCGAAGGCGTGAAGCGGCCACCGCTCGCAGTCATCGGTCCCCTCACCCGTCGGTGCTCCGAGCTGAGCGGAGAATCGTGTGCCGCCACGACCGAACAGGACGACGGGCACTTCGCTCAGACTCACCGAATCGAGCCGTGCTACGGCGTCGCTGTCGCGCGAGGAAGGAAAAAGCGCTATCGCCTCGTCCCGCGATGCTCCCTGCACCAGCAGCGCCGGGCCAGCGGTCGCAATCCACCCGTCGTCCGTCGCCGGTGCGGCCCCCTGGTTCGCCGGCGCGGCGGCGGCGGCCGATGGCGCACTGTTCCGGACGACCGGTTCGCTCCGCTCACACGCCCACAGCAGGAGGGGCAGGATCGCCGCCGGCAGGCGGTTGGCGCGATGGATCAATGCGAGGCGGCGGGGTGGCATGTCCCCTAATTTGGTGGCGAGCGGCAGGCCGTCAATCAGAATCGGGAGAATCATGCGAGACCGAGCAACGGCTGGCCAAGCACCGGACGGCGCATCCCCGCGCGCATCGTGGCGGGAACGAGCAAGCTGGGCGCTATACGATTTCGCGAACACCATCTTCTCGATGAATGTCGCGACGCTCTATTTCTCCGTCTGGCTGATCTCGGATCTCGGTGCGTCGAACACCGCCTACGCCATCGGGAACGGCATCTCATCGATGCTCGTCGTGCTCTCCGTGCCCGTGCTCGGCGCGCTGTCGGATGCGCGCGGACGGCGGAAGCCGTGGGTCGTCGGCTTCACGCTGCTCTCCTGTCTCGCCTGCGCGACGATCGGCATCCTCGGCCAGCACTCGCTACCCGTGATCGGGGAAGCCGTGACCGGTGGCGGCGCGCGGCCTGCGACCTGGCACCCGAGCCTGGGGAACCTCGCCTGGGTGCTCGCCGCATTCATTGTGGCGAATTACGCGTACCAGGCCGCGCAGCCTTTCTACAACGCCATGCTGCCGGAACTGGTGCCGGTCGAGGAGCAGGGACGCCTCTCGGGAATCGGTACCGCGGTAGGCTATGTCGGCACCATCGTCGGACTGCTGCTCGTCGTCCCCTTCTTCAACGGGGCGCTGCCCCTGATCGGCGCACTGTCCGCCGGCCCCCTCGGCACGCTGCGATCACTGGTGCCGTTCACGAGTCACGGGGGGCGGGTAGCCACCTTCGTGCCGACCGCCATCCTGTTCGCGCTCTTCTCGTTGCCGCTGTTCGTGTTCTGTCACGACCGCGCGGCGCAGCGCGAACGTGCACCGATCGACTGGAGGCGGGCCTTCCGTGACGTCGGGCACACGATCCGCGACGCACGCAATCATCACGGAGCGCTGCCGTTCATTCTCGCCTCGTTCCTGTACCAGGACGCCATCGGCACGATCGTGTCGTTCATGGCCATCTACGCGGTGAAGGCGATGGGGTTCGCCAGGGGCGCAGAGACCACGCTATTCCTCGTGCTCACGGTGCCGGCCATCTTCGGGAGCTACATCGCGGGCCGGCTTGTGGACCGCTTCGGCGCGCGGCGCACTCTCGTGTACACGATCGTCGCGTGGATCGTGCTCCTCATCGCCATGATCCTCGTCCCATCAGCGCGCGCTTTCTGGCTGGTGGGCCTCCTGATCGGCCTCATCTTCGGCGGCGTACCGACCGCCGAGCGACCGCTGCTGCTCTCGCTCGTACCGGACGCAGAGGGGGGACGCTTCTTCAGCCTCATGCTGCTGTCGTCACGCGCGGCGGCCGTGGTCGGGCCACTCGTCTGGAGCCTGACCGTGGACGGCCTCGAGCCAGGCCGTGGTACGGCGATCGCCTACCGTGCCGCTGTCCTCACGGTCGCGGTGATGTTCGCCGCCTCGCTGTTGCTTCTGCACCAGGTGCCGGACCGCGGACCGCGGGCACGGGCGGCATGATGCTGTATCGCGCGCTTCGTCGCATGGCCCGCATCGCACTGGCGTGGTATTACGCCGACCTGGTGGTACAGGGGTCTGAGCATGTTCCGACGAAGGGCCCGTTGCTCCTCGTCGCGAATCACCCGAATGCGCTCGTGGACGCGCTGGTGGTCGTGGTGACGGTACCGCGGCGCGTACAGCTGACGGCCAAGGCGACACTGTTCGAGCACCCGCTCCTCGCTGCGCTGCTCCGCGCCGTTGGCGCAGTGCCGCTTCGTCGCGCCCAGGACGAACGACTTGCCACGGCCACGGCACCGACCGTCACGCGAAATACCGATGCCTTCCTCGCGGTGACGACCGCGCTCGCGGAGGGGGGTGCGATCCTGGTCTTTCCGGAGGGCATCAGTCACGACGCGCCGGCACTGGCCCCGCTCAGGACAGGCGCCGCCCGGATGGCGCTGATGGCACACGCTGCCGGCGTCCGCGGGTTGCGCCTGGTTGCCACTGGACTGATCTACGAGGAGAAGGAACACCCACGCAGCCGCATCGAGGCGCGCTTCGACGAGCCGCTGGAACTCGATGCGTGGCTCGCCTTGCACGCCGGTGATGCCACCGCATTGACGGCGGAGCTCGACGCACGCCTGCGGCGTGTGACGCTCAACTTCGCCACCCAGGCGCGCGCGCAGCAGGCCATGCGGCTCGCGCGGACCCTCGAGGCGCTCGCCGGACGAGTGACGACCATCGCGCAGCCGCGTGCACTGGGGCCGCAGGCCGACATTGCGCGACGTATCGACGCGGCGCGCGATGCGCTCGCCGAAGCACCCGCTGCCGTCGTGCAGCACGCGAGCGCCCTCGTCGCCTCCACGGAGGCGTTCGAGCGACGGCTCGCGGCTCGCGGCATCTCGCTCTCGGAGCTCCGTGTCTCGCCGGCGGCCGCCCCTGGCGCATGGTTCGTCGTCCGCGAAGCGTCGTTGCTGGTGCTGGCGGCCCCGGTGGCGCTGGTGGACCGTTTCGCGCACGACATTCCAATTCGGATCGCGCGCTGGTACGCACGGCGATCTCGGGCCGCCGATCCGTCGCGTGACCAGCCAGCGATGCGCACGATCGTGGCTGGCACAGGCCTCCTGCTCATCTGGTACGTGGCCATCGGTTCGGCCCTCCTCCACTGGCTGGGGCCGGCCGTGGCCGTTCTCGCCCTGGCGACGATGGTGCTCAGCGCGAGCGCCGAGCCGGCGCTGCGGGATCGGCTGGCGCGTGCGCGGCGGCGCGCGCGAACGTATGTCGCGCTGCGCGCCCACCCGGACGCGCGTGCACAGGCGCTCGCCGAGGCGGACCGTCTGCTGGAGGACGCGCTCGAGCTGGAGCATGCCCTTCCACTTGCAACAAGCGAGGCCGCGAGGGACGAGCGCTAGCGCGTCCGCTGAGGAGGGGGCAGGTAGGGACCGCCGAGGTCCCAGTGCCACGCAGGGCGTCGCTCGCCAGTTCGTGGATCCTTCAGCGGCTTGAATTGCAGGCGCGCTTCCGACAGGCCCGTGGTGGCGCCCCACGCGAGGAGGCGCACACGATCGGTGGACACCAGGTGCGCCATCGGTCGGCCCTTCCACACGTGGCGGTGCAGCCAGAGACCGCCGTCCATGGCGTGAATCATTCCTTCGCGGCGCGAGGTGAACTCGCGATAGCCGGCGCGGTCGGCGATGCTTCCCGTGTCGTCCGCGGGCCGGATGACGCTCACGCTCGCGACATCACTTGCAGGCCGGGATGCCTTCCACCTCTGCCGGAGGCGGCGGAGTCATCGCGCCGAAGAACAGCGTGCAGCGCAGCGGATAGGAAGCCGGATGCGTGGCCGTCGCGACCCAGCCACCACCGACGGGCGTCGCCAGAGTGATGATGACGCCCGGCGACGTGTGTGCGTTGAGCAGCGTGATGTCGTCGGCGTAGCTCGCGTGGTCGTAGTAGTACGCTTCCTGCGCCACGGCAAGGTTGCGCAGGTCGCTCTTCAGCGCAGTCTCGTTGGCGCGGCCCTTGGTATTCTGGAACTTGGGGATCGCGATCGCCGCCAGCACGCCGATGATCACGACCACGACCAACAACTCGATGAGAGTGAAGGCGGTACGCGGGCGCGGGGTCACGGGGATCCTGGCTGGGGTGAGAAGCAAGCCGACACGACAGAGGATGTCGCATTTCTGGGCAGTGTCGTGTGGCCCTTGGAAAGGCAAGCGCGGTGCCCGTGGCCAGTATTACGCTAACAGCTTGCGGCGTCAAGCCTTAGAGACAATACCCACGCCATCCCCGACCTGAGGTGGTCCCTCGTTTTGCCCGAATGGGGACATCCTGCAATTCGCCTCCCGCCACCGTCGCGCCACTCATCCCATCTTCGTTTCCAGCCAATTCCGGCCGCTGCCGACATCGACCACCAGCGGCACGGAGAGGGCAGCCGCGTGCTCCATCTCGTCGCGCACGAGGGCGGTCACCGTGTCCAGCTCCGGGGCGGGCACTTCGAAGACCAGTTCGTCGTGCACCTGCAGCAGCATGCGCGCACTCAATCGCTCGGCGAGCAGCCGCTCGTGGATGCGGATCATCGCGATCTTGATGAGATCCGCGGCCGACCCCTGAATCGGCGAGTTCGCCGCAGTGCGCTCACCGAACGCGCGGATGTTGAAGTTGCGGTCGCGGAGCTCTGGGATGTAGCGGCGGCGGCGGAAGATGGTTTCTACGTAACCGTGCTCGCGCGCGAACTCCACCATGGTGTCCAGATACGCGCGCACCTGCTGGAAGCGTTCGAAATAGCGTTCGATGAACTCCTTTGCTTCGGCGTGCGAGATCTTGAGCTGTCGCGAGAGCGCGTGCGGCCCCTGCCCGTAGATCGTGGCGAAGTTGATCGTCTTGGCGCGGCTGCGCATCTCCGACGTGACCGCCGTGATGGGAACGTCGAAGATGAGGGCCGCCGTCTGACGATGGATGTCCCCGCCGGAGCGGAAGGCGTGGACGAACGCCGGGTCGCCTGACAGGTGGGCGAGCAGGCGCAGCTCGATTTGTGAGTAGTCGGCCGCGAGCAGCAGCCATCCCTTGCGCGGCACGAAGCCACGACGGATGTCGCGGCCCAGCTCGCGGCGGATCGGAATGTTCTGCAGGTTCGGCTCGCTGGACGAGAGCCGACCTGTCGCGGCCACCGTCTGGTTGAACGACGTGTGCAGGCGACCGGTGTGCGGATTCACGAGCGCAGGGAGCGCGTCGATGTAGGTGCTCTCCAGCTTGGAGAGCTCGCGGTATTCCATGAGCAGTACGGGCAGCTCGTGGCCGGCCTCGGCGAGCTCCTGGAGGACGCTCGCGTCGGTGGACGGTCCCGTCGCCGTGCGCTTGAGGATCGGCAGCTGCAGGCGCTCGAACAGCACTTCGCGCAGCTGCGGGTTGGAGTTGATGTTGAACTCGCCGCCGGCGCTGCGGTAGATCTCGCGCTCCACGCGCTGGCGCTCGCGTGCGAAGCGCTCCTTCAGCGACGCGAACCATGCGCGGTCGATTTCCACGCCGGTCCATTCGAGCTCGGCGAGCACGCCGAGCAGCGGGATCTCCACGTCGTGATAGAGCTGATCGATCTGCTGTGCCTCGAGTTGCGGCCGGAATCGCTGCTCGAGCTGCCACGTGACGTCCGCGTCCTCGCACGAGTAGTCGCGTGCGCAGCTGATCGGCACGACGTCATAGGGGAGCTGCTGCCGGCCCTTGCCGCAGAGGTCCTCGTAGCTCGTCATCGTGTGATCGAGGAACTCGAGCGCGAGCAGATCGAGGCCATGCGAGCGCCGCCCAGGATCGAGCACGTAGCTCGCCACCATGGTATCCGACACGAGTCCGCCGAGCGTGATGCCAGCGCGCCGCAGCACGAGCATGTCGTACCTCGCGTTCTGCGCGACCTTGGGCACAGCGGGATCCTCGAGCAGCGCACGCAGCGGCCCCATGGAAGGGTCGTCGAGGGGTGGCAGATTCCGCACGGGGGAGGCTCCCGTGGCGATTGCGCGCGCGGCAATACTCCCCGGCTCGCTCGGCTTGACCGTCTTCGCCGTGCGCCGCTTCTTGGGCTGGGCTTCGTTCGCCTCGTCGGCGTCGCTCCCCGGCTCCGTGTCACCGAGCAGGAGGTCGCCTTGCGCCGGCTGGAAGGCCCGATGCCGCAATGGCAGGTAGAACGCCTCACCGGGCCCCGTTGCGATGGAGATGGCGACCAGGGTACACCGCAGCGGATCCACCTTCTGCGGACTGTCCGGGTCGATGACCGTCTCCGTGTCCACCGCGACGTATGGGGCGTGCCGTGCGCGTGCGACCATGCGTTCGAGCGCAGGCAACGTGTCCACCGTGACGTAGTTGGTGGCGGGCCGCGTGACCTCCGCCGTCGGCTCCGGGGCGCCTGGCGTGGACACGGACGTCGCGGCTACGACGTCCCCCAGTGATCGCGCCAGCGTGTGGAACTCGAGCTCGACGAAGAGCGGCCGCAGTCGCGCGATGTCGGGTTCGCGCACGCGCATCTCGTCGAGCGCGAGGCGAATGGGCAGGTCGTCGCGAATCGTGACGAGCTCCTTCGAGAGGCGCGCGATATCGGCATGCTCCTGGAGCGCCTCGCGCGGCCGCTTCCTGGTGAGCGTCGGCGCCGCAGCGAGAATCGCCTCGAGATCGCCGAACTCGCCCACGAGGTCACGTGCCGTCTTGTCGCCGACGCCCTTCACGCCGGGCACGTTGTCCGACGAGTCGCCGACGAGCGCGAGATAGTCGGTGACATGCGCGGGAGGCACGCCGAGGCGTTCGGCGCCGTTCTCCACCGACACCCATTGCTCCTCCACGCTCGCCGGTCCACCACGCCCCGGGTTGAGCAGCCACACGCCCGGGCGCACGAGCTGCTGGAAATCCTTGTCGCCGGAGACGATCACGACGTTGACGTCCTGCTCCACGCCCTGCTTCGCGAGCGTACCGATGACGTCGTCCGCCTCGTAACCCTTCAACGAGAGGATGGGGATGCGGTAGGCGTCCAGCAGCTGGCAGATGCGCTCCATGCCGGTGTCGAAATCCGACTGGAGCTCCTCGGTGAGCTTTTCGCGCGTGGCCTTGTACTCGGGATACCGTTCGTGGCGAAAGCTGAGTCCCGAGTCGTGCACCCAACCCAGGTACTCGGGGCGGTGCGTGGCGAGCAGGCGCTGGAGGAAGTTGACGACGCCCCAGGCCGCGGAGGTGTTCTCACCGCGCGCCGTGGTGAGGGGCCGCGAGATCAGCGCGAAGAAGGCACGGTAGATGAGCGCGTAGCCATCGACGAGGAACAGCCGCGGCGCGTC
>DASTGQ010000025.1:0-5204 GCA_035718985.1 Gemmatimonadaceae bacterium | reverse complement strand
CCTCCGATCGGTGCTCGTCATCCTCGGCATCTTTCCCGGGGTACTCCTGCTGTTCACGCCGATGTTCTACGTGGTGGCGCGGTACTTCGCGGTGATCCCCGCCATCGTGCTGGAGGATGCGGGCACTCTCGGCTCGTTCTCGCGATCGTCGGAGCTGTCGCGGGGGCGCAAGTGGCACATCCTCGGCACGCTCGTGCTCGTGACCGTCATCTACTACCTCCTCGTGACCGGCGTGTCGATGATCGGGGCGGTCGTGGGCAAGTTCGTGGTGCAGACGATGGTGAGCAGCATCGCGGCCATCCTGATCTATCCGGTGGTGGCGATCACGGAGGCGCTGCTCTACTACGACGCGCGCATCCGCAGCGAGGGACTGGATATCGAGTTGATGACGGACGCGCTGGACGCGCCGTCCGGCCTGCCGGCGATCTGAGCACGCGCGCGCGATGTTGCAGGTAGCGCAGCGGGCGTGGCCGCCGGCGGCGGTGCACGACACCGTCGCGGCGGTGGTGAATGGTCGCGCGTTCGGTCGATCGCTGCAGGTGTCTCTCGCGCAGCGGTTGATCCGCTGGATCTCCGGCGGCCTCGACGCGCTGATGCACTACCTGCGCACGTCCGAGCCGGCACGATGGCTGGCCATCGGCTTCGCGGTGCTGCTCGTGGTGCTGGTCGTGAGTCGCCTGCTGCTGGCGGCGCGCGCGCGGAGCGAGGACGACATGGTGGGCGGCGACGGAGGGCGCAGCCGGCCGGGCGAGGATCCTTGGCTCGCCGCGGCGCGCTTCAGCGAGGCCGGGCTTTTCGCGGAAGCCACGCATGCGCTCTACCGGGCCGTCGTGGAAAGCGTGGCGCGAACGGACCGGCTGCGACTCGACCCATCGAGGACGAGCGGTGACTATGCGCGAGATCTGCGGGCGCGTGGCTCGTCGCGCTACGGTGCCTTTCGCTCCTTCGCGCGCCGGTTCGACGTCGCCGTCTACGGCCACGGTCGGTGTGACGCCGCGGCGTTCGCCGAACTGTCGCGTCTCGCCGAGCCGTTCCGCGGCGATCGCGCCGCGAGGGTGGCGTGACGGCAGACGCACCGGCACCGCCGCGCCAACGCGACTGGTGGGCGCGACCGAAGGTCGTGCTGCCGTTCGTGGGCGCCATCGCCTTCATCGTGGCACTCCTGACGCCGGAGTCGACGACGGGGCGAATCGGCGACCCGCGCCTGTCGTCGCACCTCACCGGCTCACTTGGCGCCGCGGCGCTCGCGCAGACGGCGCAGCGGTTCGGCTTCCACGTCGTGGCGAGAGACAGCTCGCCGGTGCCGGATTCCGCGGCAGGGGTTGGCCGAACCATTCACGCGGTGCTCGCGCCGCCGATGGAGCTCAGCGCGTGGGAAGCACACCAGTACATGGAGCGCGTGCGTCACGGCGACGCGCTGCTGTTCGTGCTCGGGACGCCGAACCCCCTCGCGGACTCGCTGCACGTCAGGGCGACGAGCGGCGGCGGCGTGCTGCGCGTCCCTCCGGAGGACACGGCGGGGTGCCGCACTGCGCGCACCTTCATGCCCTCGTTGTGGCCGGATGGGAAGGTGCACCTGTACGGGCTGCTGTGGACGCATGGGCCGGCGCCGGAGCGTACGATCTTCGCGCGACGGTCAGGGGCGATGGAAGGCGGCCTGACGCGCTGGGCGGAGCCCGCCGCGGGCATCGCGCTCGGTGAGGGGCGAGTGGTGGTCGTCGCCGACCCCGACCTGCTGCGTAACGACGTGCTCGCGCGATGCAGCTGGGGTGCGGACGTCGTGGCGATGCAGATGCTCGAGTGGCTGCGCGCCGGTGGCGCGCAGCCACGCTCCACCCTGGTGTTCGACGAGTATCACCAGGGATACGGCCATCGCGAGTCGCTGGTGCACGTGGTGTGGAGCTTCCTCGGCGGACATCCGGTGGGGCGGGCGCTGCTGGCGTTGATCGTGGCCGGTCTCGTCTGGCTGCTCGCGTCGGGGCCGCGTGCCATCGCGCCACGCGACCGGGACATCGTGGAGCGCCGCGACCCACTGGAGCAGGTGGAGGCGCTGGCTCGCGCATACCAGCAGGTGGACGCGACCCGCACGGCGACGGCACGCCTGCTCCGGGTGCTCCGCCAGCGGACGGAAGGCACGGGAACGCTGCACCGCGCTCGCTCCGATGAAGCGTTCCTCGCCGACGCCGCGCGCGCCCTTCCCGAGCTCTCCGCCGAGGTGGCGCTGATCGAGCGCGCATTGCGCCAGCCGCTGCCGGCGCGCGAGCTTCCCGGGGTCGTTGCCGCACTGAGGCGGCTCGAAGGTTCCCTCCTCACCACGCACGCATGACCACCAGCATCACCGTGGAGCAGGGCTCCGAGCTGCTCGACCGGGTCCGTGCCGCCGTCGCCCGATACGTCGTCGGACAGGACACCACCATTGCGGACGCGCTCGTCGGCTTCCTGGCGCGCGGACACGTGCTCATCGAGGGCGTTCCCGGTACGGCAAAGACGCTGCTCGTCCGCTCCCTCGCCGGTGCACTGGGCCTTCGCTTCGCGCGGATCCAGTTCACGCCGGACCTCATGCCTTCGGACGTGACGGGCGTCAACGTGCTGCGCGACCCGGCCCGCGGCTTCGAGTTCCAGGCGGGCGCGATCTTCACCGACCTGCTGCTGGGCGACGAGATCAACCGCGCACCTGCCAAGACGCAGTCAGCGCTGCTCGAGGCGATGGCCGAACGACAGGTCACGGTCGATGGCGTGTCGCGGCCACTCGGGCCGGCCTTCACGGTGTACGCCACGCAGAACCCGGTGGAGCACGAGGGCACGTACCCGCTTCCCGAGGCGCAGCTCGACCGGTTCCTCATCAAGACGGTGATGCCCTACCCGACGCGTGAGGCAGAGCTGGAGCTGCTGGCGCGCTACGAGGCCGGCTTCGACGCGGAGCGCATCGTCGCGGGCGAAATCCCGGCGGTGCTGAGCGCGGAGGAGGCGACGTCGTTGCGCGCGCTCGTGGACGGCGTGCGCGTGGCGGAGGACGTCCGTGCCTACATCGCGGACGTCACGCGGACGACACGTGAGGAGCGGATGCTGTCGCTGGGTGCCTCGCCGCGCGCCACGGTCGCCCTGTTCCGCGCCGCGCGTGCGGCCGCAGTGCTGGAAGGGCGTGACTTCGTGACGCCGGACGACGTGAAGGGAATCGCTCCCGCGGTGCTGCGACACCGGATCACGCTCGCGCCCGAGCTGGAGGTGGAAGGCCGCACGACGGACGACGTGCTGACCGCGCTGCTGACACGCGTCCGCGTGCCGGAGTGATTCGCTGAGAAGGCGTCGATGAGCCGCTGGCGCCGCATCCTGGCCGTCCTGTCCGCGTTCGTGCCGACGCAGCGGCTGGCGCTCGCTGCCGCCCTGCTCGCGCCGCTCTGGCTGCTCAGCGGATGGCCGGCGGGGCTGGTGGTCGCGACCGTGGCGAGCATCGCGGTGGTCCTGCTCGTGGCGCTCGACGTGGCGCTGCTGCCGGACGCGCGCGACATCGAGGTGGAGCGGGAGGCGCCGGCAACGGTGGGGGTGGGCGACACGGAGAACGGCCGCTATGTGGTGCGGTCGCTCTGGGGCCGTCCGCTGCAGGTCACTCTCTTCGACGCCATGCCGGCGTCCTGCGTCGCCGTCGCGCGTGCGGACGCATCGCTGATGCTCCCGCCGCGCGGACGCGAGGAGCTGCCGTTCACACTCGAAGGATTGGCGCGCGGAGGGACGGCGCTCGGGGTCGCGGCCCTGCGCGTTCGCACGCCGATCGGGCTGGTCGCGCGCACGCTTCGCTACGCGCTGGACGACCGGATCCTCGTGGCGCCCTCGCTCGCCGGCGTGCGGCGCTTCCGCTGGCTGGCGGTACATCATCGGCTCGCCGCGGTCGGCGTCCGCGATGCGCGGCGGCTCGGTGAGGGACGAAGCTTCGCGCGCCTCCGCGACTACGTGCCCGGCGACGACCCGCGGCACATCGACTGGAAGGCGACGGCCCGGCGCGGCCACGCGATCACGCGCGAGTTCACGATCGAGCAATCGCAGACCGTCTACGTGCTCGTGGACGCCGGCCGATCGATGACGCAGCTCGCCGGCGAATTTCCGCGCTTCGAGTACGCGCTGTCGGCCGCCCTCGTGCTTGCCGATGTCGCCACGAGCGCCGGCGACCGGGTGGGAGCGCTCGTATTCGATGACCGGCTGCGGGCGCTCGTTCCGGCGCAGCGCGGCGCCGCGGCACTGCAGGCAATGCGCGCGGCGCTCGTCCCCGTGCAACCGTCGATGGCCGAGCCGGATTATGCCGCCGCGTTCCGCGCGCTCGCCCAGCGGCAGCGCAAGCGCGCACTCCTCGTGCTCATCACCGACGTGCTGGAGCCGCGCGCGGCGCGCTCGCTCATTGCGCACCTCACGCACGGTGTCTCGCGACACCTGCCGGTGGTGGTAGCGATCCGGAACGAGGCACTGATCGCCGCGGCGGCGCTCCCGTCGAGCGGGGGCGCGGATGCGGTCTACGAGAGCGCGGCGGCGGCCGAGCTGCTGGCCGAGCGGTCGATGGCGCTGCAGCGCATGCGTGACGCGGGCGTCGTGGTGCTGGACGTCGCGCCGGATGCGATGGCTGCGGCAGTGGTCAGCCAGTACCTCGAGCTCAAGGCGCGCGGGGCTCTGTGACGGCGCCGAGCGCGAGATCGGCGCGCACCGTGCTCCGGGGCGTCCTCGGCCGCTTCCGCTCGCGTCCTTCCAGCAGGTAGACGACGAGCAGGACGAGCGTCATCGCGCTCACGGCGAGCTTGCCCTCGAGCGGCCACCATTCGATGGGGGACACCAGCCCCTCGAGGCTCCCGGCGGCCAGCAGCATGAGGGTGGAACCGGCGAGCAGCCGCGCCGCGCGATGGCCATTCTCCACGAGCGCGGCGCGCCGGGTGCGTGAACCGGGCAGCAGCAGCGCCGCGGCGAGGAGAAAGCCGCCGCCCGCGGCGATGCAGATGGCCGACAGCTCGAGCACGCCGTGCGGGGCGACGAAGGCGAGGAGCAGGGCGCCGATGCCCTTGCTGACGTACAGCCCGATGACCGCTCCGAACGAGATGCCGTTGGCGAGCAGCAGCATGGCTGTGATGATCCCGAACGCGATGCCGCCCGCAAACGCCGCAAAACTCACCTGGACGTTGTTCGCCACGATGCTGCTTGCCATTACCGGGCGGAAGAGCTGCGGG
>DASTGQ010000024.1:0-2429 GCA_035718985.1 Gemmatimonadaceae bacterium | reverse complement strand
CTTCTTGATCGTGAAGTAGTCCTCCGTGACCGTGTAGGCGAGCACGGACCGGGGCTTGTTCACGTACTTCGACTCGACGCTGAGGTTGTCCTCGCCCACCGCGGCCCAGAGCACGCCATCCGGGAGCTCATTCGCCACGGGCTCGATGTCGGTGTCCTTGATGCGCGGACGGCGGCGCAGCTCGCGCCAGTACGACTCGTCGTGGTTCCCCATGTTGAAGTTCGGCCGGCTGCGCAGCTCGAACGAATTGACCGCCATGATCTTGCCGACCAGCTGGTCGGTCATGTAACGGCTCATCCCGCTGACGATCGAGACGACGGCGATGAGGAACGTGACGCCGATCATCACGCCAAGCAGGGTGAAGAAGCTCTTGAGCTTCTGCACCCAGATCTGCTGCAACGCGAGCCGGATGGCTTCGATGAAGGGCATGCGGGAAAGCTAGGGGCTGCCGGGCCGGCCGTCAGGCGGTCAGGCCGGCACGCCGAGCTTCTCCACGAACGCCGAGCGGCGCTCGTCCGAGGCAATGAGGCCGTCGCGCAGCACCACGATGCGGCGGGCGTGCTGGGCGATATCCGGCTCGTGGGTCACCATGATCACCGTCTGGCCCTGGTCGGCGAGCGACTCGAAGACTCGCATGATCTCCTCGGAGGTCGTGGAGTCCAGGTTGCCGGTCGGTTCGTCGGCAAGGAGGATGGAGGGGTTGTTCACCAGCGCGCGCGCGATGGCGACGCGCTGGCGCTGGCCGCCGGAGAGCTCGTTCGGGCGGTGATCCATGCGCCCGCCCAGCTGCACGCGCTCGAGCGCTTCGCGCGCCCGACGCTTCCGCTCCTCGGCGCCGACGCCGGCGTAGACGAGGGGCAGCTCCACGTTGTGCAGCGCCGTGGCGCGGGGGAGCAGGTTGAAGGTCTGGAAGACGAAGCCGATCTCCTTGTTGCGGACGCGCGCCAGCTCGTCGTCGGACATGGACGAGACGCGGGCGCCGTTGAGCCAGTACTCACCCTCGTTCGGCGTGTCCAGGCAGCCGATGACGTTCATCAGCGTGGACTTGCCGGAGCCCGACGGGCCCATGATGGCCACGTACTCGTTGCGGCGAATGGCGAGGTCCACGCCACGAAGGGCGCGCACGATCTCGCCGCCCATGTCGTACTCGCGCTTGATGCCGCGCGTGACGATCACCCAGTCCTCGCCGGGCGCCGCGTTGGTCGACGCGATGACGGCCTGCCGCTCGGCGGTCGCGCCGAGCGGGGCTTCGACGCTAGTGTCCTGGTTCACGACTTGGTCACCGGCTTGGGCGTTTCCGGCTTGGTCTCGCGGATGGTCGCGCCGTCCTTGAGCTCGCGGATCGCCTGGTAGGTGCCGGCAACGATCTTGTCGCCCTCCTTGAGTCCGTCGAGGACCTCGAAGTGCTTCTCGCCGGCGATGCCGACCTTCACCGGACGGAACGTGACCTTGTTGTCCTTGCCGACGACGAACACGCCCTCGACGTCCTTCTTGCCCACTTCCTTCGTCGGGCGCGGCTTGCCGAGACCGACGGCGGTGTCGCCCTTGGTGAGCGCCTCGTTCTCGCGCACCGTGAGCGCGATGATCGGGATCGACAGCGCCTGCTTCCGCGTGTCGGTGATGATCTTGGCGGTGGCCGAGAAATCCGGGCGGGTCTCGGGGGGAATATCCACGAGCTGGATCGTGACCTCGTAGTCCACGGCCTGGTCCGTGGTGTTCGCCGCGGCGGCCGCCTTCACCGCGCTGTTGGAGATCTTCGTCACGCGGCCCGTGAAGACGGTGTCGGGGAAGGCGTCGATCTGGATGACGGCCGAGTCGCCGAGCGCGATGCGCGCGACGTCGGTCTCGTCCACCTTGACCTTGGTCTCCAGCACGCTCATGTCGGCGATGGTGAGCAGCGTGGCGGCATCCTTGTTCAGCGTGCCCATGATGGCCGTCTCGCCATTCTCGACGTTCAGGCGGGTCACGCGGCCGGACATCGGCGCGTAGATCGTCGTCTTGCCGAGCGAGCTGCGCGCGTCGGACAGGAGCGCGTTGGCCTGCTCCACCTGGTGGCGCGCGGACTCGTAGAGCGCCTTGTTCACATCCACGGCCGTGCGGAGCTGCTCCAGCTGCTCGTCGGAGATGAGGGTCGGGTTCGACTTCTTGATGGCCGCCGTGCGCTCGTAGCTCTTCTGCGCCTGGAGCAGGTTGGCCTGGGCCTGCGCCATGCCGGCCTTGCTGGCCGCCAGCGACGCATCCTGGCGCTGCACCGCCGCCTCGGCCTGCTGCGGATCGATCTGGAGGAGGAACTGACCCTTGGAGACCATCTGGCCTTCCTTGACGGCCAGCCGGACGATCTTGCCGGTGATGTCGGAGCTCAGGTCCACCTTGAGCTGCGGCTGCACCTGGCCGCTGGCCGTCACCGAGGAGACGAGGTCGCGGCGCTG
>DASTGQ010000023.1:0-4370 GCA_035718985.1 Gemmatimonadaceae bacterium | reverse complement strand
GCTCCCCGAATTCGTGGAACGGCAGGCGTCCCGCGCACTGGAGCGCGGCCGCATGGAGTTCCGGGACCTCGACCCGCGGAAGTTCGAGCGGGAGGTGGCCGCCTGCTGGGAGATCTACAACGACGCGTGGGAACGCAACTGGGGCTTCGTCCCCATGACGCGTGCGGAGTTCGAGCACATGGCCAAGGACATGAAGCGTCTCCTCTGGCCCGAGCTCGCGTTCATGGCGTCGGTGGGCGATGAGCCCGCGGGGTTCATGCTCGCCGTGCCGGACTACAACGTCGCACTGGCGAAGAACCGGAGCGGACGGCTCTTTCCACTCGGCTTGTTCCGGCTGCTGCGCGGAAAGCGTACCATCCGGACGGCGCGCGTGATGGCACTCGGCGTGAAGAAGGCATATCGCTCGCGCAGCATCCTCGCCCTCTTCACGGCGGAAGTGATGCGCCGGGGCCTCGCGATGGGGAAGATCGGCGCCGAGGCGAGCTGGCTGCTCGAGGACAACCAGCTGATCGTCAAGCCGATGCGGGCCATGGGCGCGCGCGAGCGGATGCGCTGGCGGGTGTACGAGCGGGCGACGTGAGGGCGTTGGCGGCGTATATTCCCGCGACATGTCTTCCATTTCGTGATCGACGATGACTCGTGATCGGTTGCTCGTCACCGGTGGGGCCGGCTTCATCGGCTCGGCTGTCGTGCGTCGCGCCGTGCGGTTGGGGCATCACGTGCTCAACCTGGACAAGCTCACGTATGCGGGGAGCCTTTCCACCGTGGCCGAGGTGGCGGACGACCCGAAGTACCAGCATGTGCACGGCGACGTCGCCGATCGCTCGCTCGTGCGCGCCGTCTTCGAGCGCTTTCGCCCGACCGCCGTCCTTCATCTGGCCGCCGAGTCGCACGTGGATCGCTCGATCGACGGACCGGCCCCGTTCATCGAGACGAATATCGTCGGCACCTTCGTCCTTCTCGACGAGGCGCTCGCGTATTTCCGCTCGCTGCGCGGCGAGGAGGCCGAGCACTTCCGCTTTCTCCACGTGTCCACCGACGAGGTGTTCGGGTCGCTGGGCCCGGAAGGTCAGTTCGACGAGCTGTCCCCGCATCGCCCCAACTCCCCGTACTCCGCGAGCAAGGCGGCTGGCGACCATCTGGCCCGGGCCTGGTTCCACACGTACGGACTGCCCGTGATCGTCACCAACTGCACGAACAACTACGGGCCCTTTCAGTTTCCGGAAAAGCTGATCCCCCTCGTCATCCTCCGCGCACTCGACGATCGGCCGCTGCCGGTCTACGGTCGCGGCGAGAACGTGCGTGACTGGCTGTACGTCGAGGACCACGTGGACGCGCTGCTGCTGGCGCTCCGCAACGGCCGGCCCGGCGAGACGTACGCGCTCGGCGGACGGGAGGAGCGGCGCAACATCGAGGTCGTGCGGGAGCTGTGTCGCATCCTCGACGTGCTCGCCCCGAGCCAGTCGGTTTCCGACCGTACCCGCCTCATCGAGTTCGTCTCCGATCGGCCCGGTCACGACTATCACTACGCGATGGACATCTCGAAGGCTGAACGGGAGCTCGGGTGGACGCCGAAGGAGAGCTTCGAGTCCGGCCTGACACGCACGGTGCGCTGGTACCTCGCCAATCGGGAGTGGTGTGAGCGCGTGCAGCGCTCCGGTGACTATGCGGGCGACCGCCTCGGCATGGCGGCGCGAACGTGAAGGGCATCATCCTCGCCGGCGGCACCGGCACTCGGCTGCACCCGGTGACGACCGTCACCAGCAAGCAGCTCCTCCCCGTCTACGACAAGCCGCTCGTCTACTACCCGCTTTCCACGCTGCTGCTGGCGGGGATCCGCGAGATCCTCATCATCACCACGCCCCGCGACGCGAGCGCGTTCCAGTCGCTGCTCGGCGACGGTTCGGCGTGGGGAATCTCGCTGCGCTACGCGGTGCAGCCGGCGCCGGCGGGCCTCGCGCAGGCGTTCATCATCGGCCGCGAGTTCATCGGCGATGACTCCGTCGCTCTCATTCTCGGCGACAACATCTTCTACGGACTCGGCCTCGGCAGCGACCTTCGCCACGTCGCCCGGGACAACGAGGGCGCCACGATCCTTGGTTATTACGTCACCGATCCCGGCCGGTATGGCGTGGTCGAGGTGGACGCGAACGGCCGCGTGATCGGCATCGAGGAGAAGCCGCGCGCGCCGCGGTCCAACTACGCCGTGACGGGCCTCTACTTCTACGACAATGCCGTGGTCGACATCGCGGCGCAGCTCCGGCCTTCGGCGCGCGGGGAGCTCGAGATCACGGACGTGAACGTCGAATACCTCCGTCGCGGGCGACTGCGCCTCGAGATGCTCGGTCGCGGAGCCGCGTGGCTCGACACCGGCACCTTCGACTCGCTCCACGAGGCGTCGTCGTTCGTGCAGACCATCGAGCGGCGACAGGGCCTCAGGATCGCCTGTCCCGAGGAGATCGCCTGGCGGATGGGATAAATCGACCGGGCGCAGCTCACGACACTCGCCAACGGCCTCCTCAAGAGCGGCTATGGCGAATACCTCCTTGGCCTGCTGGATCGGGAGCCACCACACAAGTGAAGGTCGAACAGACGGCGCTTCCCGGCGTGGTCATCATCACGCCCGTCGTGCACACCGATCACCGCGGCTCCTTTCGTGAGAGCTGGCAGCGGGAGCGGTACGCCGCGGCTGGACTCCCGGGCGAATTCGTGCAGGACAACGTCTCCATCTCCCGCGCTGGCGTGCTCCGCGGTCTTCACTTCCAGCACCCGCAGCCGCAGGGCAAGCTCGTGACGGTGCTCCGCGGAGAGATCATGGACGTGGCCGTGGACGTGCGGCGCGGTTCTCCCACGTTCGCGAAGCACGTGGCCGTCACGCTCTCGAGCGCCAACGAACGCCAGCTCTGGATTCCCGAGGGCTTCGCCCACGGGTTCATTGTGCTCTCGGACGAGGCGCTCGTGCACTACAAGGTGACACAGCCCTTTCACGCCGGTGGTGATCGCACCATCGCGTGGAACGATCCCGAGATCGGAATCGAGTGGCCGCAATCGGCAGGGCCACTCCTGTCGGGCAAGGACGCCGAGGGGCGTCGTCTCGCCGACTTCGCACCTGACGAACTGCCGAGCTACGAACCGGCGCGATGACCCCGCCGGCATCGCCGGCGCGCCCGGTACTGCTCTTCGGTGCGGGAGGACAGCTCGGCAGTGAGCTCGCGCCCCGGCTTCAGGCGCTCGGCACGGTGGTCGCTCTCGACCGGTCGGAAGCAGACTTCAATTCTCCCGATTCCCTGCGGCCACTCGTGCGCGCGCTCCGTCCGTGGCTGGTCGTCAACGCGGCGGCCTACACCGCCGTGGACGCCGCGGAGGGAGATACGGAGTCCTGCCTCCGGGTCAATGCCGAGGCGCCGGAGGTGCTCGCAGAGGAGACGGCACTCCTGGGCGTACCGCTCATCCACTTCTCCACGAATTATGTGTTCGACGGGCGCCTCGGCCGCGCGTACCGCGAAGAGGATGGCCCCGATCCGCTGAGTGTCTATGGCCGGAGCAAGCTCCTGGGAGAGGTCGCGGCGGCCGCCAACCCCGCGCACCTGATCCTTCGGCTGGCAGCGGTGTACGGCTCAGCCGGGCGCAGTTTCGTGCGTCGCATCCTTGATTTGAGCCGCGAGCGTGAGGAACTTCGAGTGGTCGAGGATCAGTTCGTCGCGCCCACGCCGGCCTCGGCCGTGGCTGCCGCGGTGCTCGGAATGGTGGGTGGATTACTGGACGGCACGCATGAGCTCCGGAGCGGGGTGTACCACCTCACGTGCTCGGGTGAGACGTCGTGGTACGGCTTCGCCGAGCGGATCCTCGCGCTCGACCCAGTGCCGGAGACGCAGCGAGTGCAACGGCTGGTGCCGGTGACGTCGGAAGAGTTCGGCGCCGCCGCGGCACGCCCGCGCAATGGTCTGCTCGACTGTGGAAGGTGCGCGCGTGAGCTCGGCATTACGCTGCCCGATTGGGAGTCCGAGCTCGAACGCATGCTGGCCGGCCACGCACGTTGATACCGAGAGGACGATGAGAGCTGGAACGGGACGAATTGCGTCGCTGATGTTGACGATCGCGATGCTGGTTGGGGGATATGCATGCTCGGCGCGCGCGCAGGTGCCGTCGTCGTCGGCGCAGCGCGCCGCCGAAGCGCACGTCCAGCCCGGTGACCGGGTGGCGGTGAAGGTGTACCTCGAGCCCACGCTGAGCGACGAGGTGCTCGTCAACCACAGCGGCGACATCGTGCTCGCGCGCGTCGGGACCATCCATGTGGCATCCATTCCGGTGGGCGCGCTGCAGGACACCCTGCGCGCGCGCTACGCCACCTTCCTGCGCAACCCGGACGT
>DASTGQ010000022.1:0-5970 GCA_035718985.1 Gemmatimonadaceae bacterium | reverse complement strand
TTACGCCAATCAGCGCGATCGGCAGTGGATTGCTGTGGACGGGGACTGGATCCGATGCCACACCCGCCGTAGCGATCGAGTCGGCTCGACGGCGCGCGAGCCGGGTGGACTGCTCGATGGCAGTCACGGAGTCGAGCAGAGCGGCGTATGGCTCGAACTTCGGGGCGAATACAGCGACGTGAAAATGCGACGGGTGATGTTCCCGCGTCACGTCGAGCAGGCCCGCGTTCTCCATGGAGAGAAGCGCACTCTCGAGGAAGCGGCGGTCATCGTCGTTTGCGGGCACCCGCAAGTCGACCGCCATCCCTGCCGGGTGCACGGAGAGTGCATGCGCATTGGCCGGCTGCTTGTCCAGCGGCCGGGTGAGGCTGGTGACGATCAACCGCTCACCGGTGGCCGCACGGTACGCCGCCGCGAAGTGCTCGACGAACGAAAGGACTTCCGGTCGCGTATAGGGGTAGGACACCCCGCTGAGCGTGTAGTCGGCGGTGGGGTTAACGGGCACGAGCTTTCCGGCGTCCACCAGTTTCCGGACGTCGGCGGGGGTGCGAAGGAAGGCGTAATCCTCCTCGACCGCGATGGCGTGCTGGTGCACCATGGACGCAGGAGAGCCGGCCAGCTCCGACGCCATCGCGGCACGGGCGGTCAGCGCGAGCAGCGCAGCAAGCAGCGAAGCACGAACGACAGGTTTCATGGCGCGGCACCTCCAGTCGAAAAGCGCGTGACCGCGGCGGGATCGGCCCGTACGACCGGCCGTCACTCACGATCGCGCTGAAGAATGTGATACCCCTCACACCGGACGAAGTTCACATGCACGTCACTCTGTCAGTGGAGCTCGGGCACCATGGTCACTAGTGTTGCGCCCGCCAGCCGGCCGCGCGCCGAGCAGCCGCCGCAGGTCTCCCCGCCGCCGCAACCCGTGCGATCGCCCGTTCCACAATGGGTGACCCGCAAGCGAGTCGTCATCGCGGCGGTGGCACTCGTGATCATCGCCGCGCTCGCGTGGTATTTCCTTCATTCGAAGTCGGCTGGCGCCACCTCGTACCGCTTCGGCGACGTGGAGCGCGGCGACGTGCAGCAGACGGTCTCGTCCACCGGGGCGCTGAGCGCGGTGAAGACGGTCCAGGTCGGCACTCAGGTGTCGGGCAAGGTCGTGGCCGAGTACGCCGACTTCAACGATAGGGTGACGCAGGGGCAGCTCCTCGCACGAATCGATCCCACCCTGCAGGAGCAGGCGGTAGCCGACGCGCAGGCGCAGCTGGCCAAGGCGCAAGCGCAGCTCGCGCAAGCACGAGACGAATACAACCGCAACCAGCCGCTCTTCCAGGAGAAGTTCATCAGCGCCTCGGAGTTCGGGACGGTGCAGGTGAACCTCTCCGTCGCGCAGGCGCAGGTGAGATCCGCGCAGG
Source organism: Gemmatimonadaceae bacterium (assembly GCA_035718985.1). Classification (GTDB taxonomy): domain Bacteria; phylum Gemmatimonadota; class Gemmatimonadetes; order Gemmatimonadales; family Gemmatimonadaceae; genus AG11. The sequence continues at coordinate 4,561 of DASTGQ010000022.1, read as the reverse complement.
TGACTCTGGATCGGGCGAAGCAGAACCTGGCCTATACCAACATCTACGCGCCCATCAACGGCGTCGTCGTGGAGCGCAACGTGGACGTCGGCCAGACGGTGGCGGCGAGCCTGTCGGCGCCGCAGCTCTACCTCATCGCGCAGGATCTCTCACAGATGCAGATTCTCGCCGCCGTGGACGAGAGCGACATCAGCAGCATCAAGGAAGGACAGGAGGTGCACTTCACGGTGCAGTCGTACCCGGGCCGCACATTCACCGGCAGCGTGCAGCAGGTGCGCCTGCAGTCGAAGACCACTGACAACGTGGTGAGCTACACGGCGGTGGTGACGGTGCAGAACCCCAACGGCGTGCTGCTCCCCGGCATGACGGCCACGGTGGAGTTCGTGACCGGCTCGGCGAAGAACGTGCTCACGGTCCCCAACGCCGCACTGCGCTTCCGGCCGACGGCCGAGGAGCTGGCAGCGTCGGGACTGCCCGATACGGCGGGAACGATCACGTTCGGACGTCGACCCGGCGGAGCCGGTGGCTCGACGGGCGCGACGCGCGGACAAGCTGCGCCGGGTCAGGGCGGTGTCGCGGGCGGACAGGGGGGCTTCGGTGGTGGACAGGGTCGCGCAGGTGGGCAGGGCGGCGCGAATCGCGCGCGCACGCGCACCGGAGGCCCCGCCGTCATCTGGACGGTGGACGCGGCAGGCAAGCTGAAGCCCATCCGGGTGCGGAGCGGCTTGAGCGATGGCCAGCGCACCCAGATCGCCAGCCAGGATCCGGCGGTGAAGGAAGGGCTCAAGGTGATCATCGGGAGCGGCCTCGCCTCCCAGGCGGCCGATGCCAGCACGTCCCGCAGCCCGCTTACGCCACAGCGCGGTGGCCCGCGGGGGTTCTGATGAGCGACGGTTCGGCGCGCGACGCACGGCCGGTAATCAGCGTCACCGGCGTGACGAAGGTGTATACGATGGGAGAGAACAAGGTCTACGCGCTGCGCGGCGTGGACCTCGAGGTCTATCCCGGCGACATGATTTCCGTCATGGGATCGTCGGGGTCGGGGAAGTCCACGCTCATGAACATCCTCGGCTGCCTCGACGTGCCGACGAGCGGCAGCTACGTCCTCGACGGCGTGCGCGTGGACGGCCTGAGCGGGAACGCGCTGGCCGACCTGCGCAACCAGAAGCTTGGTTTCGTCTTCCAGGGATTCAACCTGCTGGCGCGGACGACGGCGCTCGACAACGTGGAGCTCCCTCTGCTCTATGACCGCTCGCACCGGTGGCAAAACACGCGGCAGCTCGCCGCGGAGGCGCTTCAGCGCGTCGGGCTCGGCGACCGCCTGGACCACGTGCCCAGTGAGCTGTCCGGTGGCCAGCAGCAGCGCGTCGCCATCGCGCGCGCGCTCGTGACACAGCCAACGCTCCTTCTCGCCGATGAGCCCACGGGCAACCTGGACAGCCACATGACCGTGGAGGTCATGGCGCTCTTCCAGGAGCTGAACGACCAGGGGATCACGATCCTCATCGTGACGCACGAGCCGGACGTCGCCCTGTACGGCAAGCGCATCGTCGAGGTGCGGGACGGTCACATCATCCGCGACCATCTCGTGGAAGGACGGCGGCGCGCGGCCGATGACCTGTTGCGCCTGGAGATCGAGGAGCCCCTCGAACCGGTGATGACGACATGAAGCAGAGGACGCTGCTCAAGCTCGCCTGGTCGAGCATCCTGAAGAACAAGATGCGTACGCTCCTGACGATGCTCGGCATCGTCATCGGCATCGGTTCGGTGATCGTCATGGTCGCGGTCGGGCAAGGCGCTCAGTCGCAGATCGAGGCGCAGATCAACAGCCTCGGCACCAACCTCATCCTCATTACGCCCGGTTCGTCGCAGCAGGGCGGGGTGAGCCAGGGCGCGCAGACCTTCAACCGCATCACCGTGGAGGACGCGCAGAAGCTGAAGGCCGAGGCGTCCACGCTCTCGGGGGTGTCGCCCGTGATCTTCGCGCGCCTCGTTGCCATCGGGCCGAGCGGGAACTGGCGCACCATGATCAACGGCGTGTCGGCCGACTATTTCACGATCCGCGACTGGCCGATGCTCTACGGCGACCAGTTCACCGACGCCGACGTGCGCTCCATGCGCAAGGTCGCGCTGCTTGGAAAGACCGTGGCGGACAACCTCTTTCCCGGCTCGGACCCGACAGGGGAAAGCATCCAGATCGGCCATGTGCCGTTCGTCGTCGGCGGCGTGCTCGCACCAAAAGGCCAGAACGCCAGCGGCAACGACCAGGATGACATCATCCTCATGCCGTACACCACGGCGCAGACGCGGCTCTCCGGCAACACGCGCATCTTCCAGATCATGACGAGCACCTTCTCGCCGGGCGACATCCCCGCCGCGCAACGCGAGATCACGGCGATCATGCGCGAGTCGCACCACCTGGGCGACAACCCGGACGACTTCACGGTGCGCAACCAGAGCGAGATCGCCGCCGCGGCGACGAGCACGACGTCCGTGATGTCGGGGCTCCTCGCGGCCATCGCGTCGGTATCGCTTCTCGTGGGCGGGATCGGCATCATGAACATCATGCTCGTCTCGGTGACCGAACGGACACGCGAGATCGGCATCCGCATGGCCATCGGCGCGCGCGGCTCCGACGTGCTGACGCAGTTCCTCGTCGAGAGCGTCGTCATGAGCCTGCTCGGGGGCATCGTCGGGCTGCTCGCCGGCTACGGAGGCTCGATGCTCCTTGGCCACCTCACCGGGTGGGCGACAGTGGTGCCCCCTTCCGCCGTGCTCATCGCCGTCGGCTTCTCCGCCGCCGTAGGCGTGTTCTTCGGCTACTATCCGGCGCGCCGCGCGGCCGCGCTCAACCCGATCCAGGCGCTGCGCTACGAATGAACGACAACTCGGCTTTCTTCTCCGCGCGGCACCGCTGGCTTCGTCGCGCGAGGACGCTCCGCGTGTTGGGCGCGACGGTTGCGCTCGTCACCTCGGCGTCCCATACGGCGGGCGCGCAGGATACCTCGAGGGTCCACCTGCCGCCGGGTGGACAGATCACCCTGCAGGACGCCATCCGCATCGCGCTCGCGCAGAACTCCCAGGTGCGGTTCGCGCGCAACTCCCTCACGCTCGACTCGCTCACCATCCGGCAGGCGAGGAATGCATTTCTCCCCAACCTGTCGGCCAGCTCGTCAGCGTCCCAGGCCGTGGCAAATGGCTCTGGGGGCAACCCGTTCTCGGTGAGCGCCGGCCTGTCGAGCGGCGTGACGATTTACAACGGAAACCAGAACCGCAACATCCTCAGCCAGGCGCGCACGAACGCGTCAGCCAGCTCGGCTGACTTCGGGCGCACGCGGCAGTCGGTGGTCTTCACCGTTGCATCGGACTATCTGGCACTCATCACGCAGCAGGAGCAGCTGCGCGTGCAGCAGGAGAACCTGACGGCGCAGGAACAGGAGCTGACCCAGCTCCAGGAGTTCGTGCGTCGCGGCACGCGGCCCATCGGCGATTTGTATCAGCAGCAGGCGGCGGTGGCCTCCACGCGGCTCGCGATGGCGAATGCGCGGCGGGCCACCGAAGTGGCGAAGGTGAACCTCATCCAGGAGCTCGTACTCGATCCGCGGCTGGAGTACACCTTTGCCACGCCGACCGATACCGCCACGCCGCCGCCTCAGGCCTTCAACCTGGACAGCTTGATCAGCGTCGCGTACCAGCAGCGCGTGGACCTCCGTGCGCAGGCGCTGCGCGTGCAGGCGGCGCAGACGGAGATCGCCATCGCACAGGGCGGACGCTTGCCGGTGGTGACGGGGAGCGCCGGCTATGGCACGGGCTACAACAGCGGCGCCGACGCCGGCTTTGCGACGCAGCTCAACCAGCGGCGCGGCGGCTCGGTGGGCGTCGGCGTCTCGGTGCCGATCCTCGACCGCGGGGCGGTGTCCATCGCGAAGCAGCGCGCGCAGGTGCAGCTCGAGAACGAGCTGCTGACCATGCGCGACCTCGAGCAAGGGGTCGCGCTCGACGTGCGTCGCGCCTACCTCGACTACCTCTCGGCGGGTGAGCAGCTCGCCGCCGCCAACGCGCAGCAGCAGGCAGCGGCGCTGTCGCTCCAGGCGGCGCAGGCGCGCTATCGCGTCGGGCTCGCCACGCTCGTCGAGGTGACGCTGGCCCGTGCCACGCTCATCCAGGCGGAAAGCGCCGTGGTGAGCGCGCGCTCGAGCCTCGTCTTCCAGCAGGCGCTGATGTCGTACTACACCGGCGTGCTCGACCCCAGCAACGTTTCCGTCGGCAGCTGACGAAGCGTTTGCCAAATCCGGAATGATTCACCAGACTCGTGGGGTCGTTTCCCTCCACCCCACGAGTCATGAGCGATCTCTCCGCGTCCGCCCCGGGTGACGGCCTCGATGCCGCACCGGCTCCGGCGAAGCCAGCGTCCCGCTGGGAAGACTTCATCGACATCTTCTACGCGCCCTCGAGCGTGTATGAACGTCGCGCGCGTTCGGGCTTCGGCATCCCGATGCTCGTCATCACCGTTCTGATCGGCCTCATCTTCATCGCGAACAGCAGCGCCATGCAGCCGATC
>DASTGQ010000021.1:0-4162 GCA_035718985.1 Gemmatimonadaceae bacterium | reverse complement strand
GAACACGCGCGTCGCCACGAGCCAGGGCGCCGAGGGCACCAAGCCGGCCACCGGGCCGGCGGTGGCGCCCCCGGCGATGGGTCATGACATGGCGGCGATGAACGGCAACACGCCGCCGGCGCAGGCGGCCAGCTTCATCGCCTTCCCGCGCGAGAAGATCCCCACCTTCGCCGTGCCGTCCACGCCGATCCCCGACGTGCAGTTCAACGACGCCCTCAAGGGCGACGCGGAGCGGGGTCGTCAGCTCCTCACGCAGGGCCAGGGCGCCTGCCTTGGTTGTCACACCATCACGGGCAACCCGGTCATGATGGGCAAGATCGGCCCCAACCTCACCCACGTCGGCAGCCGCACCACCATCGCCGGCGGCATCTACCCCAACGACACCAAGCACCTGTCGCGCTGGATCAAGAACGCGCGGTGGATGAAGCCCGGCGTCCTGATGCCGACCATCGGGAAGGGCCAGTACGATCCCATCCTCAAGACCAACCTGACGCAGGGCCTGTCGGACGAGCAGATCGCCGACGTCGTGGCCTACCTGCAGGCGCTCAAGTAACGCCGATTCACCGGAGACACTGACGAATGGCAACCACGGCTACCGCCCCGGCCTTTGCGCCGACGGAGAGCTACGTCGGCGAGAGCGGCATCTGGAGCTGGCTCACGACGGTCGATCACAAGCGGATCGGCACGCTCTACCTCTTCACGTCCATCTTCTTCTTCCTCGTCGGCGGCATCGAGGCGGGGATGATCCGCTGGCAGCTCGCGCAGCCGAACATGCACTTCGTGACGGCTGACACCTACAACCAGCTGTTCACGATGCACGGCACGACCATGATCTTCCTCGGGATCATGCCGCTGTCGGCTGCGTTCTTCAACTACATCGTGCCGCTGCAGATCGGCGCGCGCGACGTCGCGTTCCCGCGCCTCAACGCCTTCAGCTACTGGGTCTTCCTGCTCGGCGGCCTGTTCATCAACGCGTCGTGGTTCTTCGGGGCGGCACCCAACGGCGGGTGGTTCGGCTACGCGCCGCTCACCACGATGCAGTACTCGCCCGGACTGAACATCGACTTCTGGGTCATCGGCCTGCAGATCCTCGGTGTCAGCTCGCTGGCGGCGTCGTTCAACTTCATCACGACCATCGTCAACATGCGCGCGCCGGGGATGAACCTGATGCGCATGCCGATGTTCACGTGGAACGTGTTCGTCACGCAGTTCCTGATCATGCTCGCCTTCCCGGTGATCACGATCGCGCTGATCTTCCTCCAGTTCGACCGCTTCTTCGGGACGCAGTTCTACGAGATGAGTGCCGGTGCCGACCCGCTCCTCTGGCAGCACCTCTTCTGGATCTTCGGGCACCCCGAGGTCTACATCCTGATCCTCCCGGCGTTCGGCCTGATCTCCGAGATCGTGCCGACCTTCTCGCGGAAGCCGATCTTCGGCTACCCGGTGATGGCCTACGCCACGATGCTCATCGCCTTCCTCGGCTTCGGCGTGTGGGCGCACCACATGTTCGCCGTCGGCATGGGCCCGGTGGGCGACACGGTGTTCGGCGTGACGACGATGCTCATCGCCATCCCGACCGGCGTGAAGATCTTCAACTGGATCTTCACCATGTGGGGCGGCTCCATCGAGTTCACGGCGTCGATGAAGTTCGCCATCGGGATGATCTGCCTCTTCATCATCGGCGGCATCTCGGGCGTCATGCACTCCTCGCCCCCGGCCGACCTGCAGCAGACGGACACCTACTTCATCGTCGCCCACTTCCACTACGTGATGTTCGGCGGCTCGATGATGGGCATCTTCGCCGGCATCTACTACTACTACCCGAAGATGACGGGCCGCCTCCTCAACGAGGCGCTCGGCACGTGGCACTTCTGGCTCACGTTCATCGGCATGAACCTCACCTTCTTCCCGATGCACTTCTCGGGGCTGATGGGCATGCCGCGCCGCATCTACACCTACGACGCGAACCAGGGCTGGTCGACGTTCAACCTGATCAGCTCCATCGGGGCCGCCGTCCTCATCGTCGGCACCGCGGTGTTCGTCTGGAACTTCTTCCGCAGCTTCAAGACGGGCGCCGTGGCCGGCAACGATCCGTGGAAGGCGGGCACGCTCGAGTGGTCCATCCCCTCGCCGCCGCCCGAGTACAACTTCGCGCGCATCCCGCGCGTCACGTCACGCCTCCCGCTGTGGGACGTCACCTCGCCACGGCTCAACGCCGAGGTGCCGCACACCGCCCGCGGCGATCGCCGGATGGACGTCGACGCCGGCAGCAAGCACGTCGGCGTCAGCCACCACAACCCCACGGGCGAGCCGACGCAGCACGGCGAGTCCGGGATGCACATGGAGCCGGCCACCGGAAAGTCCGCGGCGGAACTCGGCATCCACATGCCGAACCCGACGATCAAGCCCCTGCTCTGCGCCGTCGGGCTGACGTGGATGTTCACCGGGCTCCTGTTCATCCACAAGGACAAGATGTCCCTCGCGATCGCGCTGATCATCAGCGGCGCGATCTTCATGACGGCAGCGCTCTATGCGTGGGTCCTGACCCCGCTCGAGGACGCGCACTAACTCCCCGAGGATCTCACCAGTGACTCACGCCGCCGCCCTCGAGGGCGCCCAAGCCGATCCCCATGGCGAGCACCCCGCGACTTCGACGGGACTCGACAACAAGAAGCTCGCAATCTGGGCCTTCATCGGCTCGGAGTGCATGCTCTTCGCCTCGCTCATCTCCACGTACCTCATCTACAAGGGCCGCAGCGTCGTCGGGCCGTATCCGCACGAGGCCTGCGATCCACCGACCTGCGCGCAGCACTACAACGCGATCCTCAACATCCCCGTCACCTCCGCGTCCACCTTCGTCCTGCTGATGTCGTCGCTGGCGATGGTGCTCGCGCTGGCGGCGGTGGAGAACGCCGACCAGCCGATGCCTTCCGGCTTCGGTGCCCGCCTGCTCCGCTCGTCGAAGCTGTGGCTGTGGATGACCGCCATCCTCGGCACCACCTTCCTCGGCTTCCAGGCGTTCGAGTTCACCTCGTTCGTCCACGAAGGGCTCACCATCCGCACGAACCTGTTCGGCAGCTCGTTCTTCACGCTCACCGGATTCCACGGCGCGCACGTCACCGCCGGCGTGATCTGGCTGCTCACCCTCCTCGCCATCGACTACCGGCGAGGGCTCGGGCCAAAGGATGCGATCAACGTCGACATGGCCGCCCTGTACTGGCACTTCGTCGACGTCGTCTGGATCGCGATCTTCACGCTCGTGTACCTCATCAAGTAGGCCGACTACCATGGCTCACGATCCCGCACACGAGCACCACGCCAACGTCGACCACACGGCGATGGGCATCGAGAAGGAGCACCCGACCTGGTCCACGTACTGGAAGGTCGCGCTCATCCTGACGCTCATCACCGTGGGCGAGGTCTGGATCTACTACATCCCGAGCTTCGTCGCCTCGCGCGGCTTCGTCCCGACCCTGCTCCTGCTGTCGGCGGTGAAGTTCGCCATCGTGGTGCTGTTCTACATGCACCTGCGTTACGACCACAAGCTGTTCCGGGCCGTCTTCACCGGGCCGCTCATCATCGCGATGACCACCATCGTCGCGCTGCTGTTCCTGTTCGGCCACCTCAGGATCGGAGCTGGAGCCGCGGGCTGATGTACCTGTCGTTGGCGCTGCTGCTGCATGACACGGCGCGCATTGCAGTGAACGAGTTCACCGTGCACGTCAGCACGGTGATCGGGTTGGTCGGGCTGGGCGCGCTGTACCTCTGGCGCGCCCGCCACGCCCCCGCCGACGTGGCGGGCCGCTCGCCGACCACCGGCCAGCGCGCGATGTTCTTCACCGCGCTCGCCATCATCTTCCTCTCGCTCAATGGCTGGCTGCACGACCTGAGCGACTCCTTCCTGTTCAGCGCGCACATGGTGCAGCACCTCGTGCTCACCCTCGTGGCGCCCCCGCTGCTCGTCATGGGCACGCCGGGCTGGATGCTCCGCCCCGCCCTGCGCTGGCCCGGCGTGAGCCCGGTCGCCCGGTTCGTCACGAAGGCGCCCGTGGCGTTCGTGATCTTCAACCTCATCATCATCGTCTGGCACCTGCCGCCGATGTACGAGTTCGCGCTGGAGCATCATCCCATCCACATCGTGCAGCACCTCTGCTTCATGGTG
>DASTGQ010000020.1:0-9834 GCA_035718985.1 Gemmatimonadaceae bacterium | reverse complement strand
GCGACACTTCGGGGACATGGCAGCGCTGTCGGCAGCAACGAGCGACGACATCCTCGCCGTGCGCGGGGTGGGCGAGACGATCGCGCACGCCGTGGTGGCGTACTTCCACGACCCCTCGGCGCGCGCATTGCTGAAGAAGCTCGAGAAGGCCGGCCTCACACTGCAGGAGCCCCGGGCCGTGGCCTCGGGCGCGGCACTGGCCGGGATGACGTTCGTCATCACCGGCACGCTGCCGACGTTGTCACGAACGCAGGCCACGGAGCTGATCGAATCGCAGGGCGGCCGCGTGACGAGCGGCGTCTCCAAGTCCACGACCGCCGTGGTGGTGGGCGAGGAGGCAGGGAGCAAGCTGGACAAGGCTCGCGCCCTCGGCATCGAGACGATCGACGAGGCGGAGCTGCGGCGGCGTGCCGGCGTCGAGTGAACGCCATCGTCCGCGACTTGTAACAGGAACACACCCAGACCCCGAGCGCCATGACGATCGACCTCACCGGAAGCGGCATGCTCGCACTCACGCGCGACACGTTGACGACGTTGCGTACCTCCCTCACGCGTGACACCGGCGCGTCGGCCGCGGGCTACCTGCAGGAGGCGGGCTACGCAGGAGGTCCGGCGCTGTTCGAGGCGTTCCGCCGCTGGCTCACGGCACGTGGGCGGGGCGCGCCCGAGTCGTTGTCGGTGGGAGCCTTCCAGCGCGAGGCGACGGAATTCTTCCGCCAGGCGGGATGGGGCTCACTGGAGCTCGGCGCGATGGACGACGCGGTGGCGACGCTGGACTCGAACGATTGGGGTGAAGCCGATCCGCAGGTGGGCGCAGATCTTCCGAGCTGCCACGTCTCGGCGGGAATGTTCGCCGATTTCTTCGGACGGCTCGCCGATGCGCCGCTGGCGGTGATGGAGGTGGAGTGCCGCTCCCGCGGTGACGGCCGCTGCCGGTTCCTGGTCGGCAGCACCGACGTGATGCAGCGCGTGTACGAGGGGATGGCGGGAGGGGAGGAGTACAGCCAAGTGGTGAAGGCACTCTGAGCTGCGCGCCGCGAACTGCTGGTGAAAGGCACCCGTGTCCGGTACCCGACGCGGGTGCCTTTTTACCGTCTGGTGGCTCAGCCTTGCCGCGTCACCTTGCCGCCAGGAGGGGATTCGCCACGAGGGTCCCGCCCACCAGCAGCTCCCGATCCCAGGGCAGCACGATCTCGGCCTCGGTAGCCATGGCGTGAAAGTCGGGCTCATACATGCCGGTCCTGAAGGCTACGGCGGTCCGAACCTCGGCCGCCCCGGCGTTCACGAGGGCGCCGACCGCGAGTCGAAGCGTGGTTCCCGAGTCGCAGGTCTCATCCACGACGAGGACCCGCCGGTCGCGAACAACGGGGGGCACCGCGCCGAAGATGGCGGGGGTCTCACGCACGACCTCGGCGCGGTAACGGCGGCTGACGATGATGGAGTGGAACTCCCGGTCGAGGATCGCGGCTACCACGGCGGCCGGGATCACGCCGGCGGTCGCGATACCGACGATGATCTCGGGGTCGTATGCGCGCACGACGCGCAGCGCCAGCGCTCGCGAGAGCTCACCGAACATCGGCCACTCGACCTCGAAGGTTCCCCGGGAGTGCTCGCTGGGGGGGTGGCGTGGGGGCATGAGCGATCCTTGGCGAGAGAGGCGAACGGGCACGGTGGCCCGCGAGCGCGCCGAGCGGGAAGCACCGGCACACGCTTGCGTCCGTCTCCAGTGCCTGATCCGTGCCGCGCCGTTGCCGCATCCTGCTTCGCGGAATTAACTTTGCGCCAGAACGGACCGTCCCGCCGCCGGGCTCTCGCTCGCACTTCCCTCCTGCCGCGCATCACATGTCCTGGTTGAGTCGCCTGCTCGGCGGCAAGTCGGACGGCAACGTGAAGCCGCAGCGCCTCGACTATCTCAACGAGGCGCTGGGGCTCGAGCGTCAGGGTGACTTCGATGCGGCCTTGACGTCGTACCGCCTTGCGCTGCGCGATCACCCGAACGATCCGCGCATCCTGCAGAACATGGCAATCGCGTTCTCGCGCACCGGGCGACTGGCCGAGGCGGTCTCGGCCTACCGGAGGGCGCTGGAGCTCGATCCGGAGCTGTCGGGGGCCCATTATGGGCTGGCTTTCCTGCAGCTCAAGCGCGGCGACATTCCCGAGGCCGTGTCGCACCTCGAGGCTTTCCTCGAGACGCCGCCGTCCGGCGCTGAAGCGGAGCGCTGGGTCAGGCACGCGAGGCAGACGCTGGAGGAGTTGCGGACCAAGGCGTCGCCGCCGCTCGAGCAGCCGGACGCCTAGTGGGGACCGTACTCGCCGTCGTCAGCCAGAAGGGGGGCGTGGGCAAGACGACGACCGCGATCAACCTCGCCAGCGCGCTCGCGCTGCGTGGGCGCAAGACGCTGCTCGTGGACGTGGATCCGCAGGGCGCCGTGCGGCATGGCATCGGGCTCGGCGAGGACATCGCGCAACCGGGCCTGGCCGACGTGCTCTCCGGCGCGCGGGAGCTGCAGGACGTCGTGCTCCCGACTCCCCTGCCCTGGCTCCGGGTACTGCTGGCGGGCTCGGTGAGTGAATCGGGAGAGCACGAGAGCTACGGTACGCTCATCTCCGGCTCGGAGCGGCTCGCCGAGCTGTTCGACCGGGCGCGAGCGCGCGGCTACCTCGTGGTGGTGGACACGCCGCCCGGACTGGGGCCCGTGACGCGCAAGGTGCTCAGCGCGGCGGATCACGTGCTCGTGCCGCTGCAGTGCGAGCCGCTCGCGCTGCAGACGACGACGCAGATCCTGCGTGCCGTGCGGGAAGCGTCGCGCGCGAATCCGCGCCTCGCGCTGGAGGGCATCCTGCTCACGATGCTGGAGCCGGCGAGCGAGCTGTCGCAGCGGGTCGCCAGCTACGTGCGCGACCAGCTTCCACCCGAGCTCGTGTTCGAGGTGGCGATTCCGCGCACGGTCGCGACCGCCGATGCGTTTGCGGCCGGCCAGCCCGTAGTGCTCCGGTCGCCGGACGACGACGCATCGGTGGCATATCGCCAGGTTGCCGAAGTACTGGATGGGAGGCTGCGGTGAGTCGGCGTGGAGTGCTGACGGGGGCGCTGGCACTGGCCGCCGTGCTGGCGTGCGGCGAGGTGCCGACGCTCGACCAGGGAATCGCATACATCTCGCCGGTCATCCTCCCCGCACCGGCGGTGGCCGCAGGTGATACGCTTCGCGACAGTCTTGGCCGCGCGACGCCGTTACGAGTGGAAGCCTACGGGCGCAACGACGAGAAGCTGCCGGACCCGCAGGCGACGTTCCTGCCCACCATCCTGCCGTCGCCAGTCACGATCGACGCGAACGGTTTCGTGATCACGCTCGATACCATGAGCGCCGTGCACACCGTGCAGCTCGTCGGGCGCGTTGGCAGCAGGCTGCAGACGACGCAGGCGAGCCTGCTCGTGGTGACACAGCCCGACTCGCTCGGCCGCACCTCGGCAGAAGTCACGACGGCTGGATTGCCGGCGCTCGACACCGTGCGCGTGACCGTGACCGGGCTCAATCGTGCCGGCACGCGCGTGCCCGTGCCGGGCATCATCGTTCATTACCGCATCACGGGCGTGTTCGGGAGTGGCGCTGCTTCGGCGTCGACGCTCCTGGCGCTCGACGGTGGTGTGGTTTCCCGTCCAGATTCGCTCGTGGCAGTGGACACGACGGACGCGTCGGGCGCGGCCGCGCGCACCCTCATCGTTGCCGGCACGGGTGTGGATTCCGTCGTCGTGTTCGCGCGCGCGCGATCGCTGCGTGGCGTGCCACTCAAGGGCGATTCGCTGCACTTCGTGCTTCGCACGACGCCCTGACGACTCGGATGGTGGCGCGCCAGCGTCACCCGGTCGTATCTTCGGCATGCGCGCGCGGCCTGCGCCGCCGCGACCCACCCAGCGCCGCTCCCCAGCCGGAGGTTTGGATGATCTCGTCCGGAGGTCCGCGCAACTCGCCGCCCGGTACGCTCACGCGCCTTTTTTTCGAGGCCGTGGAGCGTCACGACAAGCCCGACGCGCTGCAGGTGAAGGTGAACGGCGTATACGAGCCGATCTCCAGCCGTACCGTGGCCGAGCGCGTCCGTCACGTGGCGTTCGGACTGACGGAGCTTGGCGTGAAGCCGGGCGACCGGGTGGGCATCCTGTCGGAGAACCGGCCGGAATGGGCGATCGCCGACTACGCCTGCCTCACCGCCTGCCTCGCCGACGTACCGCTCTACCCGAACCTTCCCGCGGAGCAGGCCGCGTACATCCTGCGCGACTCGGGGACGGTGACGCTGTTCGTGAGCGACGCGGCGCAGGCAGCGAAGATCGCCGAGGTACGCTCATCGTGCCCGGCACTGCACACGGTCATCACCTTCGCGCAGGAACGTCACGCCGGCGCCGACGCGACGCTGGCGGACGTGGAAGCGCGTGGCGCCAAGGTGGACGACGAGGCGCGGCGCTCGGCGTATCGCGATCGCGCCCTCGCCGTCAAGCCGGACGACGTCGCGACGCTCATCTACACCTCGGGCACGACGGGCGAGCCGAAGGGGGTCATGCTCACGCACGACAACCTCTACTCCAACGTCCTCGCTTCCGCGGCCGCCATTCCGTTCGAAGGAAAGGACGTGGGACTGAGCTTCCTTCCGTTGTCGCACATCTTCGAGCGGATGGCGGGGCACTACCTGATGTTCCACGTCGGGTGCTCCATCGCCTACGCGGAGTCGATCGACACCGTGCCGACGGACCTCCAGATCGTGCGGCCGACGCTGGTGCTCTCCGTGCCGCGGCTCTACGAGAAGATGTACGCGCGAGTGCTGGACAATGCATTGTCCGGCGGCGCGGTGAAGAAGCGCATCTTCTTCTGGGCGCGCAGCGTGGCTGAGCGGTGGGCCAACGTGCGCCTCGCCGGGGGCACACCGGCCGGATTGCTGGCGCTGCAATACCGGATCGCGCAGAAGCTCGTCTTCTCCAAGCTCAAGGCGCGGACGGGAGGCCGTCTCCGCTACTTCGTGTCCGGCGGCGCACCGCTCGCGACGGAGATCAACAAGTTCTTCTACGCTGCCGGCCTCGTGATCCTCGAAGGTTACGGGCTCACGGAGACGTCGCCGGTGATCGCCGTCAACACGCCTGAGGAGTTCCGGATCGGGACGGTGGGCAAGCCGGTGGCGGGCGTCGACGTGACCATCGCGGCGGATGGCGAGATCCTGTCGCGCGGACCGAACGTCATGAAGGGCTACTACAACAAGCCCGAGGCGACGCGCGAGGCCATCGATGCCGACGGGTGGTTCCACACCGGCGACATCGGCGAGCTGCGTGATGGCTTCCTCGCCATCACCGACCGCAAGAAGGAAATCATCGTCACCGCGGGCGGAAAGAACATCGCGCCGCAGCCGATCGAGAACGCCATCAAGACCAACAAGTACGTGAGCCAGGCCGTGCTGATCGGCGACAAGCGGAAATTTCCCTCGGTGCTCGTCGTGCCCAACTGGGACAACCTCGAGAAGTACGCTGGTTACAAGGGACTTCAGGGCACGAGTCGCGCCGAGCTCCTGAAGCTGCCGATCATCAGGGCCAAGATGGAGAAGGAAGTGCTGGGCCAGCTGCACGGACTCGCGCGCTTCGAGACGCCAAAGAAGGTAGCGCTCCTGGAGCACGACTTCTCGGTGGAGCGCGGCGAGCTGACGCCAACGCTCAAGGTGAAGCGTCGCGTGATCGACAAGCTCTACAAGCCGCAGATCGACGAGCTGTACGCGGACGAGCACGAGCACGCCGGGATCTGAGGCCGCGGGCTGACGGCGCGACGCGTCAGCGCGGGTTCAGCCGCGTCGCACGTGCAGGGTGACGAGCGGTGAACGCGCGGCTTCCTTCTCGCCGACCCAGAGCGCGTCGTCCCGCGCCAGCTCGCGTACGCCGTCGGGGAGCCCGACATCGGCCGGGGCGACGAGCCGGCCGCCGGGGCGCGTGACGCGCACGGCCTCGGTCACGCGCGCTGGCGCATCGACGTGAATCGCCGTCCCACGCGCGGCGCCGGCAGCGAGCGGGATGGGACCATCACTGAGCAGGACCGAGAGACCGGGCTCGCCCTCGGTCCCCGTCGGCGGATCGACGAGGATGAGTGGTGTCTCGACGAGCTCGCGTAGCGCCGCCGCCTGGGCACCCCAGGCGTCGAGCAGCACGGCGAAGCCGCCGGCATCGCCGAGGCCGAGGAAGGCCGCGAGCCGCATCGCCTCGGCCGGATTGCGCGTCGGAGTGGCGGCGGCGTTCACCGGCGGCGAGGGAACGCGACGAAAATCCACGACGCCACGCCGGATGGGATACTCGGCGTGGCACACCGGACAGCCGAGCGCGCCCTCGACGATGTGGCGTGCCTCCATGCGCGTGGCCGACGCGACGAGCCAGCTCTCCTCGTGCGGGACGGGGCAACGGAGCGCATCCACGAGCTCGATGAACATGCAGCGGATCGGATGAAGTCAGGCGCGCGAGAGGCGGAGCTCGTCCACGTTGAGCTGCGGGGGTGCGGTCACGACGTAGGCCACGGCGTCGGCCACGGCGTCGGGCCCGAGCATCTGCGCGCGCGGAGTGAAGCCCTCGCGCCGGTCCGGGTCCACGGCGTCCCAGAGCGTGGTATCCACCGGGCCCGGCGAGACAAGGGAGGTGCGCACGCCGGTGCCGCGGAGCTCGGCGCGCAGGACTTCGTGGAGCGCGCGAAGACCGTGCTTGCTCGCCGCGTAGGCGGCGTTGCCGGCAAAGATGGCGCGATCGGCGATGGAGCCGACGGTGACGATGTGCCCGGATGCGCGGCGCTGCATGGGCGGCAGGAAGGTGCGCACGAACGCGAACGGCGCCGTGAGGTTGAGCTCGAGCGTCTCGCGAAACACGTTCACCGGCGTCTCGAGCGCGGGAGCGACGAGGAAAGTGCCGGCGTTGTTGACGAGGATGTCCGGCGAATCGGCGCCGAGGTCGTCGAGCGCGGCCTTCACGACGTCGGCGGCACCGGGCAGGTGCAGGTCACAGGCGGCCGCCACCGCGCCGCCACCCAGCTCGGTGGCGAGCATCTCGAGCGCGCGCTCGTCGCGTGCCACGAGCGCGACACGGGCACCCTCACGAGCGAGACGACGAGCGATCGCGGCTCCGATGCCACGCGACGCCCCGGTGACGAGCGCCGTCCGACCGGCGAGCGAGGCGTGGCCGGTCATTTCAGCGCGACGGCGCGTAGGCGAGGCGAAGGAACTCGTCCCGGGTCTTGCCGTCCTCCCGGAACACGCCACGCAGCGCGCTCGTGATGGTGCGCGAGTTCTGCTTCTCCACTCCGCGCATCATCATGCACATGTGGTACGCCTCGATCACGACGCCGACTCCGCGCGGCTCGAGCACCTCCTCGATGGCCTTGGCCACCTGCTCGGTGAGGCGCTCCTGGACCTGGAGGCGGCGCGCGAACATGTCCACGATGCGCGGCAGCTTCGAGAGCCCCACGATGCGGCGGTGCGGGATGTAGGCCACGTGCGCCTTGCCGAAGAAGGGGAGCATGTGATGCTCGCACATCGAGTAGAGCTCGATGTCGCGCACCATCACCATGTTCTCGTGCTCCTCCTCGAACAGCGCCTCACCGACGGCATCCTCGAGCGTCATGGCATAGCCCTGGGTGAGGAAGCCCATGGCGCGCGCAACGCGATCGGGAGTCTTCACGAGGCCATCACGCGCGGGATCCTCGCCGATGAGCGTGAGCTGATCACGCACCATGGCCGCGTAGGCCGTGAGGGCGGACTCATCGCCCACCTGCAGCGCCGACGGTTCGGTGACGGTGCGGGGCTCGGCAATGACGAGCTTACTCGCCGGTGTACTCGACATAGTTGTTCGGGGTCTCCCAGAGGACGAGGCGGGCGAGGCGCGCCGGCGCCACGGCAGGGGCCAGCTCGCGCCAGATGGCGACGACGATGTTCTCGGAGGTGGGAATCACGCCCTGCATGAAGTCCACGTCGAGATTGAAGTTCCGGTGATCCACCCGGTCGAGCACGCGCTCGGTGACGATCCGCTTGAGCACGCCGAGGTCGAAGACGTAGCCCGTGCGCGCGTCGATGGGGCCGCGCACGCTGACGTCGAGCGTGTAGTTGTGGCCGTGCCAGTTCGGGTTGTTGCACCGCCCGAACAGCCGCGCGTTCTCCTCGTCGGAGAGGGCGGGATTGTGCACGCGGTGCGCGGCGTTGAACAGCAGGCGCCGCGTGACGGTGACCTCAGGCATGGCTCGGGGGAACTGGTTGACCGGCACGTGAACAATGCGGCCGGCAGCGACAACGTTCCCGCCGCCCGCCCGCACGAAGATGGGCCCGCGAACGGCTCGGTGCAAAAAAGGAGCGCGGGCCCGCGGCGACTGCCGGGGCCCGCACGAAAACGAGAACGGAGAGGGTTTTATGAAGCCCAGTCGAAATACTGAGGCCCTCACCACACCTTCCGGCTTCCCCCGCACTGGGGGCATGCCGTCAGCATGGATTGTCGAACCCACTCGAAGGACTTATCGGCTCAAAAACGTTGCTCTCCGCCCCGTGCACGACTTGTAGGTGACGATGTAATTTACACTCCGTCACGACGCGGGTCAATTCAAAACAGCAGGAGCACAACATGAACTGGGGAATGGTCGGCGGGCTGCTGCTGCTGGTGATCTGGGCCGTCGTCGCACTGGTGATGAACGGGCCCGGCTGGATTCACCTGCTGCTCACCGTGGGTGTCTCGCTGGTGATCTACGGCGTGGTCGTGCGCTCGGGTCGGTCAGCACCAGCGAATCGCAACGACCCGCGCAGTCGCTGACGCGCGAAGCGCCGCGCGGGTCAGCGACTGCCCCCGCGGCCCGCGAGTCGCGCGGAATGCAGCACGCTGTCCGGCGTCATGGCGCGCATGGCGACGTCCGCGCGCATCAACATGCGGATGAGCGTCTGGAGCTGCGCGGCGGTGGGCGAGGTGTCCAGCACCTCGGGTGAGGCGGGCGAGATGATGGAGAGCACGTACGTCGAGCTCTTCGCGTGCATCTGTCGCACCAGCCACATGCCGTCGATCGGTGTCGCGACGCTGACCTCGCCGTCGGCGGCCTCCGGCTCCGGACACCGCAGGATCGCGCTCGCCGTATCGACCCACGCGCGCAGCTCGTCCCCGCGCCAGCGCGCCATGGCCGAAGTCATGGTGGACGAAGTCCCCGCCGTGACGGTGCCGTCGTCGTAGGCGAGCAGCTCGAGGCGCGCGTCGCCGACGGTGACGGCGCCGATGCGCCGAGCGCGAGGGACGCGCTGCGCCGAGGCGAACGTGGGAGCGGCGAGCGCGAGGCTCGTCAGCACGATGAGGCCGAGTCGACGATACGGCATCGAAGGGGTGATGCACGAACGGCGCGGCGGGCGGCGTCGCCCAACCCCCTGCTCCCGACGCAAGTATCTCGCCGTCGGGGTCGCCACGAAAGAGTACTATCAGGTCGATCAGTCCGGGCCACGCAAGTCGGGCCGCGCCCGGACCACCGCGGCCGCGAGATCCGAGTCGCTCCACTGCGTCCACGCCGGCGGCACGGGCGTGATGTAGCGGCGGTCGCTCACGCTGGCGCAGCACAGCCAGTCCTGCCGACGCATCTCGATCTCCGGATCCCACCGCATTCCTTCATGGATCTGCATCACCACCCAGGCGTGGCCGTCCGGTCCACGCACGATCCGAAGCTCGGGATCGGCGCCGTAGCACGTCTCCATGAGGAGGCACAGCGCCCGGACGTGCCGATCGTCGCGCCGGCGGCGTGCGGTCGGTTCCATGGAGAGGGTGGCTCCGGTGCGCAGCTCGACGGACTGCAGCGCCGCCACCAGGTGCTC
>DASTGQ010000019.1:0-5820 GCA_035718985.1 Gemmatimonadaceae bacterium | reverse complement strand
CGACGTACGCGCCCCTGGGGTTGTCGATCTTCACGAGGATCACGAATTGTGGTCGATCGGCGGGAAAGAGCCCGACGAAGGTGGGAATGTGCTGGCCGCTGGCGTAGTGACCATTCACGGTGCGACGAGCCGTGCCCGTCTTGCCAGCGAGCTGGAAGCTCCCGAGGTCTGCCCTGGGTGCGGTGCCCTCTTCGACGACGCCGAGCAGCATCGTGCGCACCCGTCGCGCCACGGACGGGGAGACGACCCGCCGAACCACGCGGCGCTCACGCCGGTAGAGCACGGTGCCGTCCGGCGAACGGATCTCCTTCACCAGCTGCGGCTGCAGCAGCTCGCCATCGTTGGCGAGAGCGACGTACGCGGCCGCGAGCTGCAGCGGCGTCACCGCTACCTCGTAGCCCATCGCCAGCGAGTTGGCTGACTGCCTGGACCATCGGGACGGCTCGCGTAGAGTCCCGGATGCTTCCACGGGGTACGCGAGGCCCGTGGCAGTGCCGAAGCCGAAGTCGCGCAGCGCCTGGAACTCCTCGCCGGGCGCGAGGCGAAGCGCGAACTGGACGATGCCGATGTTGCTCGAGTAGCGCAGCACGTCGGCGAGCGAGAGCCGCGGCGCCGGATGTTCGTCGGTGATCGTGCGACCGTTGATGGTGAGCTGCCCGTTGAAGGTGGGCACCATGTCCGTCTCTTTCGCGCGCTTCTTCTCCAGCAGGGTCGCGGCGATGAAGGGCTTCATCGTGGACCCGGGCTCGTACGGTTCCGTGAGCGCCGTGGACGCCGTGGCGCGCGGATCCTGGCGCTGGCTCGCCATGGCGAGCACATCCCCGTTCGCCGGATCCAGCACCACCACGTCACCGCCCTCGGCGTCCATGCGCTCGACGGCGTCGCCGAGGGCGCGCTCCGCGATCTCCTGCAGCTGCTGATTGATCGTCAACACCACTGTGTTGCCCGTCACGGGCGCCACGCTCGGTGCCGTGGGCGACTCGAACTTCCGGCCGTGACCGTCGCGCATGACCGTCACGTGTCCGGGACGCCCGGCAAGGATGCTGTCGAGGGCGAGCTCGACGCCGTCCAGCGCGCGGCCGTTGTTGTCCACGTGGCCGATGACGCGGCGCGTGCCCGCGCTCGACGAATAGGCGCGCTCGATCACCGTCGTGGTGTAGACCCCGCGCATCGCGGAGATGCGCGCGACATCGGAGACGAGATAGCGGCCGGGCAGCGAGACCCACTTGCGCGACGCATCGGCGGCGCGGCGCGCGAACTCCGCCGGCACGCCTGCCTTGAGCAGCGCGGCGCGCAGCGCGGCGCGGTCGCGCACCTCGGGCGGCGCGACGTCGAGCTTCACCGTTTCGCGGCTCTGCGCCAGCGTCTGCCCTTCCGCGTCGAGGATCTCGCCCCGAGGAGCGGGTACGACGCGCTCCGTGCCCTGCTGCCGTTCGGCGCGCGCGGTCCAGCGCGCGCGCTGGCCGAGCTGGATGCTCGCCGCCTTCCCGACGATCGCGAGGGCGAAGAAGGCCAGCGCGAGGTGCACCAGCCCGACGCGACTAGGGCGCGTCATTCGGCCTGGCGGGCGTGCGAGTGATGATGATGACCTGGCTGTCGGACGGAACGTGCATCTGCAGTCGCTGCTCGGCGATCGGCTGGAGCGTGGAGCGGCTTGCGGCGGCGCGCACCTCGCCCTCCAGGCGGAGCCGCTCGGCGACGAGCGCCGCGCGACGCTGGTCGAGCTGGCGGAGCTGGGTGGCGGCGGCGATGCCGTAGGTGCGCCGCAGGATGACGCCCAAGGCGATGACGAGGAAACCGACGAGGACGAGCGCCAGACGGCCGCGTCCGCTTCCCCGCCCTACGCGGCGCGGCGCCATGCTCGCAGCTTCGCGCTGCGGGCGCGCGAGTTCCGCGCGACCTCGTCGGGGGTGGCGACGATGGCGCGACGCGTCAGCACTTCGCCAAGCGCGTTCGCACCGCCACAGGTGCAGATGGGCTGTCTGGGCGGGCAGACGCAGTCTCGGCTCCACTCGCGAAAGGCGTGCTTCACGAGCCGATCTTCGCCGGAGTGATACGCGATCACGGCGAGGACGCCCCGCGGCGCGAGCCGGTCGCGCAGTGCCGGCAGGGCGCGCTCCAGCCCCGCGATCTCGTCGTTGACGGCGATGCGCACGGCCTGGAAGAGGCGCGCGAACTCCGGCGCGCCGCTGCGCGGACCGAGCGCGCCGCGGATGGCGCCGACGAGGTCGTCGCTCGTGGCGAATGGACGCGTGGCTCGGCGCCGAACCACCTCGCGCGCGAGGCGCGCCGCGCGGGGCTCGTCGCCGTAATCGCGGAAGATCCGCGCGAGTTCGCGCTCGTCAGCCTCATTGAGCAGCAGCGACGCCGGACCGCTGGCGTCGCTCCCCATGCGCATGTCGAGCGGCGCCCCCTCCCGGAAGGAGAAGCCGCGCGCTGCATCGTCGATCTGATGACTGGAGATGCCAAGGTCGAGCAGGATGCCGTCGAAGAGGAGTCCGTCGAGCGCGGGGATCGCGTCGAGGTGGGAATAGTTGCCGCGAACGGCGCTGAACCGCCCCTCGCTCACCGCGCCCGCGAGGCGGGCACTGGCCGCCACGAGCGCGTCCGGATCGCGATCCACCCCGATGACACGAGGAACACCGGCGGCCAGCAGCGCGGCGCTGTGCCCACCACCGCCGAGCGTGCCGTCCAGCACGACGCGGGCGCCGGACAGCAGCTCCACCACGGGCGCGACGAGCGCGGGCGCATGATATTCGCTGTCCCAGTCCCCACGTTCGCCGAAATCGCGCGGACGAGCGGTCATCTTATCACATCCGCGCCCGCCACGACAGCGGCGCGCGTCACCGAGCACACCACCGGACCATGGCCAGCGTTCGCAAGCACATCACCTACGTCGTCCACGGCGCTCGCGCCGACCACGAGGATCTCCGCCGCATGGTGCAGTGGGTGCGCGAGCGCGGTCACGCCGTCGAGGTGGACGTCACCTGGGACGCGGGCGCCGGCGAGTATCACGCAGCTCGGGCCGCGGACCGTGGCACGGACGTCGTCGTGGCCTGCGGGGGTGACGGCACCCTCAACGAGGTCGTGAATGGCCTCGACGGGCGCGACATCCCGCTGGGCGTGGTGCCGCTCGGTACGGCGAACGACTTCGCGAGACAGACGGGGATTCCGGAGGACGCGGATCATGCCATGGATGTTATCCTCCGCCGCCCTCCCGTGCGCATCGATACGGCTTCCATGAACGGGCGACGCTTCCTGAACGTCTCCACGGGCGGTGTCGGCGCAGAAGCCACGGCGGAGACCCCGGCCGACTTCAAGGCGTCGCTCGGCCCGCTGGCCTACGCCATCACCGCGATCCGCAAGCTGGCCGGCGACCAGACGCGACACGCGCGCTTCACGAGCACCGGCTTCGACCTCGACGTCGACTTCATGGCGTTCGCCGTCGGTAGCGCGCGCGTGACGGGGGGCGGCACGATGATGACCCCCGATGCCAGCGTGACTGACGGACTGCTCGACCTCTGCGTGATCGAGACGATGTCGCGGCGCGACTTCGCGCGGCTGGCGATGGACGTCCGCCGCGGTGAGCACGTCGGCCTCCCCGGTGTGCATTACGCGCAGCTCCCCTGGCTCAAGGTGGTCGGTGCGGAAAACCTGAGCGTCAACGTGGATGGAGAGGCGCTCGAGGCACCAGCGTGCGACTATCGCGCGAGGCGGGCAGACCTGCTGGTACACGTGCAGCACCTGCCCGGGGAAGAGGCATGAGGGGAGGACCGATGGACCGATGGACCGATGGATCGATGGACCGGGACGGCGAAGGGGCACACCGAACATCCTTCGGTGTGCCCCTTCGTTCATCCGGTCATCCGGTCATCCGGTCATACTTTACTTGCAGTAGCGCTTGGCTGAGCCGTCGAAGAACGCCTGGTACTGGGGCACGGCGCTGAGGATCTGCTTCGCCGCCTCGGGGCTGAGCGAGCCACCCTGCGGCATGTCGGTGCTCACGACCGTCAGCATGTCCTGGCCGAGCTTTGCGTCCGCACACGACTTGGTGTTCGGCAGCCGGGCGCCGAGCTGCTGCAGCACCGAGAACGCGGAGACGGCGGAGTAGAACTTGGCCTCGGGGGTCGGGTTCATCGTGTCCGATGCCTGGAGGATGCCGAGCGCCTTCCGGAAATCGTCGATGTTCTTGGATGCGACCGCCGCCTTGTAGGTCGTGCTGCCGATGCCGAGCAGGAACTGCGCATCGCGCTGCTTGCCGCTCGGGTCGGCCGCCGCGTCGGCGTTCACCGCGGCGACGGCGCTGTCAGGCTGGTTGAGGTCGACGTAGATCTGCGCCAGCAGGAGGTTCGCGCCCGATGCCTTGGGATCGAGCTCGAGGGCGCGCTGCAGCGATGCCTTGGCGGCGGGAAGCTGACCGGCGCTGCGCTCGTTCTGCGCCTTCTGCAGCCAGAGCGTGCCGCTCTTCGGGAACTTCGCGATGCCCTGGGCGGCGAACTCCGCCGCCTTGGCGTACGCGCTGTCGGCACGCAGGTCAGCGACCTGGCGGAAGAAGTAGTTGGAGTCAGCAGCCGCCGAATCGAGGGCGACGTACGCGATGCCCGCCGGCACCGACTCCTTGTAGTTGTTGGCCGCGCGGAGCACGAGCCAGTAGGTGCGCGCGTACTGCGGGTCACCCGGATTCTCGGTGACGAGCTGCTTCGCCGACGGCACTGCCATCTCCGCCTTGCCGAGCTGCACCAGCTCGGCGATGACCGACTCGCGGAGCGAAGTGTTGCTCGGATCGGAATTCATCATCCCGATCAGCGAGTTCAGGTAGTTCGTCGTGTCCTGCTTCACCTTGTACGCGTCGTACTGCAGCGTGTAGGCGATCTTGCTGCGCGGGTCGAGCTGCGCGATTTCCTTGGTCACGGCGATGACCGAGTCCGCCCACCAGCGCTTAGTGCTGGAGTCGGGGCTGCTCTTGATGGCCTGGAAGGCACTCGCGAGGCAGAGCCGCGACAGGGTAGCCTTCGGGTACTGCTGGATGCCCTTGCGCGCCGCGGCAATGGCCGCGTCGATCTTGCCGTCGCGGATGTCGTTCTCGCACTCGCGATTCGTCGCGAGCTGCTTCCGCGCGTTGTCGTATTCGTTGACGACCTGCTTGGCGACGTCACCGAGGTCGGTGGCGTCCGCGCTGAACAGGGGCTGCGACAGCGAGACGTCGCGCGGCAGGAAGAAGCGCGCGTTGACGTGATAGCCGTTGGCGGTCCTGGTCACGGTGCCGTCAATGATCTCGTCAGCCCGCACGAGCTTGGCGAGCTCCTTGGCATCGTTGGGGCTCAGCGCCGAGTCCGGCCGGTACCCGGATTGCAGCAGGGTGGCCTCGATGTCCTTCTTCGGCGTGGCGTACAGCGTACGGGCACTGTACTGGTTCCCGATCCGGTCGCGGATGGCGTCCGCCAGCTTCACACCGGCTGCGACGTCGCCACGGAACGTGGTGACGAGGATGTGTGGCGTGTCGGGACCGGGTGCCTGTCCGCGCTGGGCGCTGGCGACCGCGGGAGCGGTCGTCGCGATCAACGCCGCGGCGAGGCTGACGGCCGGAAGCGTAAAGCGATGGGAAGCCTTCACTGTCATTCCTCCAAAGCGTTGATCGAAAATACCCCGAACTGCTCGGCGGGGTCCCCGAGGGATCCCCAACCTGGAACGCAATGGGCGAAGAGGGACTCGAACCCCCGACATCCTGCGTGTAAGGCAGGCGCTCTAACCAACTGAGCTACTCGCCCGGAACTGCCGAGCCCAGCCTTACTTCAGAATTGCGATTGGAACCAGAACGCA
>DASTGQ010000018.1:0-3391 GCA_035718985.1 Gemmatimonadaceae bacterium | reverse complement strand
GACCATGAAGTACGGCCGCTCGAGCTTCGCTGACGGACGGAATCGGCTGCGATAGGTCTCGGCGGCGTCGAGCAGCATCGCCGGCGCGAAGTGCGACGCAAAGGCGTACGGCAGCCCCAGCTCGGCCGCGAGCTGCGCGCCGTAGAGGCTCGAGCCGAGGATCCAGATTGGCACATCGAGACCGACGCCGGGCACGGCGCGCACCCGCTGGCCCGTGCCGGCCGGCTCGAAGTACGCCATGAGCTCGACGACGTCCTGCGGAAAGGTGTCCGCGGCGTCGGGCGTACGGCGGAGCGCACGCGAGACGAGGTGATCGGATCCCGGTGCGCGGCCGAGTCCGAGATCGATCCGTCCCGGGTGCAGCGCGGCGAGGGTGACGAACTGCTCGGCGATGAGCAGGGGCGCGTGGTTGGGGAGCATCACTCCCCCCGCGCCAACGCGAATGGTCGACGTGCCCGCCGCGACGTGCGCGATCACCACCGACGTCGCCGCGCTGGCGATGCCGGTCATGTTGTGATGTTCGGCGAGCCAGAAGCGGTGATAGCCGAGCCGCTCCACGTGGCGTGCGAGGTCGAGGGTGTTGGCCAGCGCCGTGGAAGCGTTGCCACCCTGCACGATGGAGGAAAGGTCGAGGACGGAGAGCGGGATCATCTACGGGTCAGGTCGTTGTGCAGTCGGATTTTGCAAGTCGCGCTCCCGACGAGGCACGTCGAGTGCGCAATCAGCGAAGATTCGCCGGGGGTCGTGTCGATTCCGTGGGGACCGGTTCGACGTACAGGTAGAGCCGAGACAGATTATCCGTCATCCGGAAGCGCGGCTCTCACCCGGAACTGGAGGCGTACGATGCGATTCATGGTCATGGTCCCCGCGGACAGGGACACCGAGGCGGGCGTGCTGCCCACCGAGCAGCAGCTTGCGGAGATGACGCAGTACAACGAGCAGCTCGTGAAGGCAGGGATCATGCTGGCCGGTGAGGGTCTGCAGCCCACGGCGAAGGGCGCGCGCATCCGATTCGGTGAAGCAGGAAAGAAGACCGTCGTCGATGGCCCGTTCACTGAATCCAAGGAGCTCATCGCCGGTTTCTGGATCTGGCAGGTGAAGTCGCGGGAGGAGGCGATCGAGTGGGCAAAGCGGGCGCCCTTCGCGGCCGGCACGCAGCTCGAGATCCGCCAGATCTTCGAAGCGCCGGATTTCGGCGAGGCGCTCACGCCGGAGCTGCAGGCGAGGGAGGAAGAGCTGCGCAGGCAGTCGGAGCAGCTCGCGCGGGCGGGCGCGAATCGGTAGTGACCGACGTCCACCGCACGATCGACGCGGTCTGGCGAATGGAGTCGACCCGACTCATCGCCGGGCTGGCCCGCATCGTGGGCGACGTGGGTCTCGCCGAGGATCTCGCACAGGATGCGCTCGTTGCTGCGCTGGAGCGGTGGCCTGACACCGGCGTACCGGACAATCCCGGCGCCTGGCTCATGGCCACCGCCAAGCACCGCGCCATCGACGTGCTGCGACGACGCACGCTGCTCGAGCGCAAGCACGAGGAGCTGGGCTACGAGATCGAGTCGCAGCTCACGCGCGCGGTGCCCGACCTCGACGCGGAGCTGGACGACGTGATCGGTGACGAAGTGCTGCGGCTCATCTTCACCTGCTGCCACCCGGTGCTCTCCACGGAGGCGCGCGTGGCGCTCACCCTTCGACTGCTGGGTGGCCTCACGACGCCGGAAGTGGCGCGGGCGTTCCTCGTGCCGGAGGCGACGGTGGCACAGCGGATCGTGCGCGCCAAGCGGACGCTCGCCGAAGCGCGCGTGCCGTTCGAGGTGCCGCGCGCGGCAGAGCTGGAGGAGCGGCTCGCGTCGGTGCTCGAGGTACTCTACCTCGTGTTCAACGAAGGATATTCGGCCACGGCGGGCGACGACTGGCTCCGCGCCGACCTGTGCGAGGACGCGCTGCGCATGGGTCGCGTGCTGGCCACCCTGATGCCGGAAGAGCCCGAGGTGCACGGACTCGTGGCGCTGATGGAGATCCAGGCGTCGCGGCTCCGCGCGCGCGTGGGTCCTTCAGGTGAGCCGGTGCTGCTGCTCGACCAGAACCGTGCGAAGTGGGACCGGTTGCTCATCACGCGCGGACTCGCCGCGCTCGCGCGGGCCGAGTGGCTTGGCGGTACCCTCGGTCCCTATGCACTGCAGGCCGCCATTGCGGCCTGTCACGCGCGAGCGACGTCGGCAGAGGACACGGACTGGCGACGCATCGTCGCGTTGTACGACGCCCTGGCGCAGCTGACGCCGTCCCCCGTAGTCGAGCTCAATCGCGCCGTCGCACTGTCGATGGCGTTCGGTGCGGCCGCCGGGCTCGAGGTGGTGGACGCGCTCGCAGGAGCGCCGGCGCTCGCGGGATACCACCTGCTTCCCGCGGTGCGCGCGGATTTCCTCGCGAAGCTGGGCCGGGTGGGCGAGGCGCGGAGCGAGCTGGCGCGCGCAGCGTCGCTCACCCGGAACGCGCGCGAGCGGGACCTGCTGCTGGCGCGCGCGGCTTCGTTGACCGAGTCACCCGCCTGACCGGATCGCGTGTCGCAGATCGGCGCGAGATGTGCGGGGTAGAGCGAACAATGCTGAACGACCGACCGCAGTCCCTGGCGGAAGAGATCGCCAACAGCGCCACCCACGGCCTGGGTGTGCTGTTGAGTCTCGCCATCATGCCGCTCCTCGTGATCGTCGCCTCGACTGGCGGCGACGTCTGGCGCATCGCCGGCGCCGCCATATTCGGCGCGACGCTGCTGCTGTTGTACACCACTTCCACGCTCTATCACGCCCTGTCCGGCGAACGCGCGAAGGCGATAATGCGCCGCTGCGACCACGCGGCCATCTACCTCCTCATCGCCGGCACCTACACGCCCTTTCTCGTCGGCCCGTTGCGTGGCGCGTGGGGCTGGAGCCTGCTCGTCGTGATCTGGTCGCTCGCACTGGCGGGCGTGCTGTTCAAGACAGTGGTCGGCATCCGCATGCCGCGCCTCTCGACGACGCTCTATGTCGCGATGGGCTGGCTGATCATCGTTGCGGTCGAGCCGCTGTTGCGCCACCTGCCCGGCGCGGGGCTCGCGTGGCTGCTGGCCGGCGGACTGTGCTACACGGGCGGCGTGGTGTTCTACGTCATGGACTCACGCGTGCGCTTTGCGCACGCGGTGTGGCACCTGTTCGTGCTCGCCGGCAGTGCGGCCCACGCATGGGCGGTGTTCGCCTACACGCTGCCGCACGCCGGTGGCTGAGCGCGAGCACGGCGAGTTCGGGCCCGCTGCGCATCAGCCCGCGGTCGGCAGCAGCTCGGGGTGTCCCTTGCGCCAGGCGCGAATGGCGCGCGCGTGGATGGGATAGTGGCCGAGTGCATCCAGCTTGAGCCGCCG
>DASTGQ010000017.1:0-2032 GCA_035718985.1 Gemmatimonadaceae bacterium | reverse complement strand
TGGCGAGCGTCGCGTTCGACCGCTGGGCAACGCGCGACGTCCGGCTCGCGCGCGCCGCCCTGCCGCTCACCCGCCAGTTTCCACCGGCGTGGCTGCTCTCGATGGTGCGCGCGGAGATGGAGCGTGGATACGTGGACGCCGTTCGCGCGAGTCACGCCATCGAGCGCTATTCGCGCCCGTTTGCCAGCGACGCGGGCCGCGACGCCCTCGTGCGGCACATCGCCGCGCTCGATACGGAGGAGACGCGCACTCTCGGTGCGCACCTCGGCACGATCGCCGTGCCGACGACCGTGGTGTGGGGGGAAAACGATCCGTTCCTGCCTGTCGCACTCGGCCGCCGGCTCGCCGACGCCATTCCCGACGCTACACTCGACGTCGTCACGGGCGGCCGGCACTTCCTCCCCGAGGAAGCGCCACGCCAGGTGGCGGACTCGCTCGCGGCGCTGTTCGCGCGCTGACCGAGTCCGTCGCGACGGGCCGCCGATTCGGCGCTTCCTCCGCTTCGCTCAGGATTGACGGCCGCAGCGCGCTCACCGTGTAGCGACTACCCGCATTCCACAACATCCAGCTCCGCACGCCGTGATCGTAGCCCGCCTGCATCTGCGCGCGGATCTGCTTCACGCCGTAGCGCGGAGGGCCGAGCGTGAAGTCCTGGTACCACGGGACGATCTCGGGCGGACGGTCGATGTGCCGGTTGCGCTCCGTCGCGTCGCTGAGCGCGCGATCGATGACCTCGTACGGGTTGGCGTTCGGGCGGTCGATGTCGTACATCCCGCGCGAGTAGTGCGACGGATACGTCATCGGCAGCACGATGTCAGTCTCCGTCGCGAACTGCTCCCACCGCTGCCCGATCCCCATGTCCGTGCTGTCGCTGGTAGTGAGCCCGAACACGTCGATCGCCATCGGTACGCCGAGCGGCCTCACCCTTGACCGGAGGTAGCCGAGCTGCTCGTGGATCACCTCGTCGCGCGAGCGGCCGTTCGCGAGGGCGAAGCTCGCCTGGCGAATCAGTCGCGGATCATCGGGAAAGCGCACGTAGTCGAACTGCACTTCGCTGAAGCCGTACTTCACTGCTTCGGCGGCGAGGTCGGCCGCGTACTCCCAGACGCCCCGCTGGTGCGGGTCCAGCCACGGATTCCCACTCTGGTCGAGCCAGGGCGTGCCGTCGCTGCGGCGCTTGACCGCCCACTCGCGGCGCGCACTGGCGAGCAGCGGATCCTTGGCTACCACGATGCGCGCGATCGGCAGGATGCCGTTGGCGCGCATGGTGTCGAGCACGGCGCGCAGTCGCGCGATCGGCATCGGGTTCACGGTATCCGCGCCGATCGCGTGCGCCAGCGGCACGGACGAGTGATAGAGCACATAGCCGCGATCGTCCTTCACGTCGATCACGAGCGCGTTCACCTCGGTAACCCTTGCGACGTCGATGAGGTCCCACATCCGCCCGCCGATGGCCGCCCAGCGGTTCACGTAGAGCCCACGCACCACGGGTGGCCGCGCGACGAACGGCTTCGGCGTCGAATCAGTCGCTGCGCTGTCGTGCGTGACGACCTGCGCCGGAAGGCGCGCGGCGGCGAGGGCAGTCGCCGCGGCCGCAAGGAGGAAGAAGGATCGCATGGCACAACCTACTACCCCGGTGACGCTGGATCAGACGGCGCACGACACGACTACAGGCGCCGGGCCTCGTTGACCGCATCCACCGCGTGGCCGATGTCCCGCGAGAGGGCACGCGCTTCCTGGGTGGCGTTGGCGACGTCGGACATCGCCGTGCCGAGGCCGGACGAGCGCAGCTTGAGCAGGTCGAGCCGCAGGTTCTGCAGCGCCAGGCTCGCGCTCTCCAGCTGCGCGCGGAGCACGCCGCGCCGCTCGCCCAGCTCCGCGATGGACGCGCGCTGCTTCTCGAGCAGCGTGATGCGGCGCTCCTGCTCCGGCGTGGGCGCGGGCCCGGATTCGGCGCGCAGGGCGGCGACGCGTTGCTCCAGCGTGGCGGGCGACGCGCCGCCCAGGTCCGCATCGAGCCGATGCAGCGTGA
>DASTGQ010000016.1:0-8124 GCA_035718985.1 Gemmatimonadaceae bacterium | reverse complement strand
CAGGCGTCGGGTGGTGTTGATGTCGGTGGTGGATGTCCGGGTAGTGCGGGTGCGAATGTCGCATCGGCGAGTGGTCGTGGCGGTGGCTGTGCGGCTCGCCGGGCGGGTCGTCCGGGCCGTGGGCGTGCTGGTGGTGCTCGTCGTGCACGTGTGCGTGCGCGTGAAACATGGCCTCGTGGACGTGCTCGTGCTCGTGCCGCTCCGTGAGGTGCAGCCAGACGCCCACCGACATCAACAAGGCGGCGGCGATGAAGCCGGCGTCGGGGCGCTCGCGAAAGATGACCAGCGAGGCCACAGCTCCCACGAACGGCGCAGTCGAGAAGTACGCGCCGGTGCGCGCGGTCCCGAGACTGCGCAGCGCCAGCACGAACAGCACCAGGCTCACGCCATAGCTGAAGAAGCCAAGCACCAGCGCAGCCGCGATCGCCGGGAGCGCCGGTCCGCGCGCGCCGACACCGATGGCGATCGCCGTGTTCACGGTGCCGGCGATGAGACCCTTGAGCATCGCAACCTGTACCGGGTCGCCGGCCGACACCTTCTGCGTCAGGTTGTTGTCGACTGCCCAGCACAGCGTCGCGCCCGCCACGAGGAGCGGGCCAACGAAGCCGCCCCGCGCCGTCTGTCCCTGCCACGAGAGCACGGCGCCCCCTGCCACGATGGCCACCATGCCGAGCGCGATGCGACGGTCGACGTTCTCGCGGAAGACGAACCACGCGAGGAGCGCGGTGAGCACGCCTTCCAGGTTGAGGAGCAGCGAGGCGGTCGACGCCGGCGTGCGTGCGAGGCCGAGCATGAGGAGCAGCGGCCCCAGCACTCCGCCGGAGACGATGGCACCGGCAAGCCACGGCGCGTCTCGACGCATGAGCGGGGCCTCGTTCGGGGCGCGACCGCGTCGTGTCGACCACACGAGAAGGAGGCCCACTCCCGAGCCGAGATAGAGCATCCCCGCGAGGAGCTGTGGGCTCGCTCGGCCGAGAAGGAGTTTCGCGCACGGCGTGCCCAGGCCGAACAGCACCGCGGCAGCGACGGCGAGGTTGACGCTGCGGTGCATGTGACGAGTCGCGTGCATCGTCAGTGCCGGGGCCTAGTCGATGGAACGAGGGCTACGACGCATGGCGCACTCCGAGGTTGACCGCGTGGCCCTTGATCGGGGCCCGACACCCCCGCGGTCCACGAAGAGCGTTCTGTGTTCATGCAGCAAGCCGAGGCAAGAAACCTTCCGTCCACGCGGTTGGCGCGGAATTGGCGTACCCGGGTTTTCATCCCCCACCTCGTCCCGAGCCACTTTTCCTGGAGCAGCAAGGTGCGTGAGTTCTGCGATCCCGCCGGCGCCGCGTGGAGGGTCTTTCGCGCGACGCCCCATTCGTCGTCCAGCAAGCGCGAGAAGGTCCTTCCCGAGGCGTTTCGTCACGGCTGGCTCGTCTTCGAGTGCGACGTCGAGCGACGGCGGCTCGCGCCAATCCCGGATGACTGGGAGGAACTGACCGACGCCGAGCTCGCGCAACTGTGCCTGAGCGCGTCGGTCGTGCCCAGTCGGACCCGACGTCGGCGGGCCGGCGGGGGCGCGGACGGACCAGCGGCATCAGCTGAAGCGGACGCGGTGCCGAAGCGCGCAGCCGAGGTGCATCGGGTACTCGCCCACGTGCTCGAGGAAGTCTGCGACCAGGCACCCGTCACCTCGCTCGACACCGGGCAGCTGATCCGCGTCGAGCAGACCCTCGCCATCGCCGCGAGCGCTGCACGCGAAGCCGTCGCGCTCCGACGCGCCATGCACGAGAAGGGCGCGTGAGACGCGAAACTGAACGTGAAGCGTGAGACGTGAGACGTAACTGCCAACTCAGTCGCCGTTCACCTCTCACGCTTCACGTCTCACCGTTCAGCTTTTACGTTCTGTTCACGTCTCTCTTGAGGCGAGCCGCGACCCGTGTTGGGCGGGTGGGGATGACCAGCGGGATCTCGAGCTCTGCATGGTGCGCCATGGAATTGGCAGCGCGGGCGGAAGCGTCACCGCCCGTGCGATCCAGCACAGTGTAGCCGGATCGCTCAGTCTACCGTCAGCAGAGTCTTGATCGCACGCCGCTCGTCCATCGCCTTGTAGCCTTCGGCCACCTGCGCAAGTGGAAGGACGAGGTCGAACACCCTTCCGGGGTTGATCTCGCCCTTCCAGATGAGGTCCATCAGATCGGGAAGGAACCGGCGTACGGGCGCCGGCCCGCCGAGGAGATGCACCTGGCCGAGGAACAGCTCGAGGCCGGGAATCTCGACACCGTGCGAGACGCCGACGAAACCGATGTGACCACCGGGGCGCGTGGAGCGGATGGCTTGCATCATCGCCTCCTGCGTTCCCACCGCCTCGATCACGCTGTGCGCGCCAAGCCCCTTCGTCATGTCCTTGATGCGCGCCACGCCGTCGTCGCCGCGCTCCGTGACGAGGTCGGTCGCGCCGAATTCCCGCCCCAGCTTCTGCCGGTCCGCGTTGCGGCTCATCAGCACGATGCGCTCGGCGCCCATCTGCTTCGCGGCGAGCACGCCGAGCAACCCTACCGCACCGTCGCCGACGACGGCGACCGTCTTTCCGGGAGCGACAGCGGCCGCATGGGCGGCGAACCAGCCCGTGCCAAGGACGTCGGAGGCGGCGAGAAAGCTGGGAATCATGTGAGCTGCCGGAAGCTCCCGAGTCCCGACGAGGGTCCCGTCCGCAAGCGGCACCCGGAGCAGCGGCGCCTGCGCGCCAAGTGCGCCCATCGGCACGGCGTTCACGCATCGCCCCTGATAGCCGGCCTGGCAGATGGGACAGCTGTTGTCCGACGCGAAGAAGGATCCGACGACGAACTGCCCCTTCTTCACCGTCTTCACGGCTTTCCCGACTTCCTCGACCACGCCGCAGTATTCGTGGCCCATCGGTGTCGGGCCCTTGATCGGCGAGATGCCGCGATATGGCCAGAGATCCGACCCGCAGACGCACGACGCCGAGAGGCGCAGGATCACGTCGGTGGGGTCGACGATCTTCGGATCTTCGCGCTCCACGTAGCGCACGTCGTACGGGCCGTAGAGAACTGCTCCTTTCATGAGTGCTTCCCCTGATGAGATGGAACGAGAACGAGCGCGCGCGTGCGCTGCGTCAGCCACACCGTAAGTGCGAAGGCGACGAGCACTCCGCCGCCGAGCATCATGAGCGTCCAGCCGCCGCGCTGCCACAGCACGCTGGCGAGCGCAGAGCCGATGGCACCCCCGATGAAATTGTTCGTCATGAGCGCGGTGTTCAGGCGGCTGCGCGCGTTCGGATCCACCGCGAACAACCGCGACTGGTTGAGCACGTTCACCGTCTGGATGGCCACGTCGAGCAGGACCACGGCGACGATGATGGCGACTATGGACCGCGCGCCAAGCGCGGCGACGACGAGCGAGACCAACGCGAGGAACAGCGCGCCTCCCGTTGCGGTGACCGACCAGCCACGGTCATGAAGCCGTCCGGCGCGCTGGGCGCCGATGGCGCCCGCGAGTCCGGCAATTCCGACGAGCCCGATCCTCGACGCCGAATAGGAGAACGGCGCCGCGCTGAGGAGAAAGGTGAGCCCCGTCCAGAACATCGTGAACACGGCGAACACCGAGCCCGAGATGAGGAGCGTGACCTGCACCGTGCGGTGCTGCCGTACGGCGGCGAACACCGAGCGCAGCAGCTGGCCGTAGGACTTGTGCGCGCGCGCCGGCAGGGCCGGCAATACGCGAGAGAGCAGCACTGTCATCAACCCCGTTGTCACGGCGGCGAAGACATAGATCGCGCGCCAGCCGAGCGCGTCGGCAACCAGGCCGCTGATCGTGCGCGACGCGAGGATGCCCGTGAGGATTCCGGACGCGACGATCCCCACCACGCGTCCGCGCTGGTCGTCGCGCGCCAGGTCACCGGCGAGCGGGAGCAGGAGCTGCCCGGTGATCGTCGTGAGGCCGACGGCACCGAGTGACAGCAGCAGGAGGCCGAAGGTCGGTGCCACCGCGCTCGCCACGAGCGCGAGCGTGGACAGGACGAGCATCACCGGAATGAGCCGTCGCCGGTTGATCGCATCGCCGAGCGGAACGATGAGGAAGACGCCTGCGCCGTAGCCGACCTGTGTCACCGTGACGAGCAAGCCGGCAGTGGCGGCCGATACGCCGAGCGAACGCGCGATGTTGGCGAGGAGGGGCTGTGCCCAGTAGAGGTTGCCGACTGCCACGCCGCCCGCGATGGCAAACAGCACGGTGAGCCTCGGAGAGATGCCGTGGTGGCCGGCAGCCCCGTCTTGTTCGGCGCGCTCGTCCGTCGTCGCCAGGTTCGACGTCCGACGTGCGTCAGCGCGCAGCGGATTCGCCACGGCACTGCCGGTACTGTTCGTCGCTCACCTGCTCCATCCACCCGACAGCCCTGCCATCCGGCGCTTCCTGCACCGCGATGTGCTGCATCGCCGTCCCGGGGGGCGCGCCGGTCTCGAAGCTCACGGCCGTGCCCGCCGGCGCGTCCGCGTGGGTGAGTTTCATTTCGTTCTCCATGTGTGCGTCATCTGCGCGCAATGAAAGCGATATCCGGGCCCGCCAGTTCCCAGCGCCGAGTCCGGCCGGGGCGCGAATGGCGGGAGCTGGCGGACGGCGACCTGCTCGCACTCGCGGCGCCGGCGCTCCGATCAGCGGGGCGGAATCCCGGAGCGCGTCCTCGACCCGGTCAGCGGAACGACCGGCCGCCGGTCCGGTCATCGCGAACGAAGTGGCCGCGAGCCGGCATCCGCACCAGCGGCAGGGTGCGCGCGTCCATCACCGCATCGCGCCCCACGATCTCGTTTTCCGCGAGCAGGTAGTCCACCACGCTGTACAACTCGTCAGGGGCCAGGGACCCGGGCTGTGTAAGCGGCATTGCCCGGTGCACGTAGTCGTACAGCGTGGTGGCGTACGGCCAATAGTTGCCCACTGTCTTCACGTATGAAGGATCCTGGCCAAAGGGGAAGCCGGCGCGCGGATCGCGGCCGATGAGGCGCGGATAGGGTCCGACACCCTCCCCGTGCGCACCGTGGCAGGCCGAGCACTTCTGCGCGAAGATCGCCGCACCCGCCGCATAGGTGCCGCGGCCGGGAGGAAGGTTGCTTCCCGTGGGATTGACGTCGATGTCCCACGCACGGACCTCCTCCGGCGTTGCGGCACGCCCTATCCCGGCGTAGCGTGGCGGGAGGTCTGCGTGCCGCTCGGACGAGCACGACGCGGCGAGCACGGCGAGCACCGCGAGCAGCGCCGGCACAGCGCGCCTCATGCGAGGCCCTCGAACGTCACCCGTCCGTCCGCGTTCACCTTCCACGCCCGGATGTAGTTGAAGTGGAAGTCGGTCCCCTTCCCTCGCCCCTTCTCGAAGTCGGCGCGCGTCGGCTGCATGTAGCCGGTGTCGTCCATGGCACGGCTCATGAGCACGGCGGGCTTTCCGTTCCATTCCCACATCATCGTGAAACGCGTGTGCGCGCGTGGCAGCACGGGGTCCTGTAGCTCGGCGGCGCCCCACGTGCGACCCCCATCCGCACTGACGTCCACCTTCATGATGCGCCCGCGTCCGCTCCACGCGATTCCGGAGAGGCGCATCCACCCGTGCTGCGCGAGCTGCACCGGATACGCGGGCTGCGTGATGATGGACTTCGCGTCCATGACGAAGCTGAACTGCCGCGAAGTGCCGTTGGGCAGCGGGTCGGTGTACTTCGACGTCTCGTCGCGCGACATGTTGGGCTGGTCGATCAGCTTGATGCGACGCAGCCACTTGATGCACGTGTTGGCTTCGTAACCCGGCAGGAAGAGCCGTACCGGATAACCGTTTGCCGGTCGCAGCGGCTCCCCGTTGAAGGCGTACGCCACCAGCGCGTCCTCGAACGCCTTCTGCATCGGGATGCTTCGCGACAGCTTCGCCGCGTCGCCTCCTTCGGCGAGGAACCACGTCGCGCCGTCGCGCACGCCCACTTCGCTCAGCAGCAGGGAGAGCGGCACGCCCGTCCACTCGCCGTTGCTCGTGAGGCCATCCACCATCTGCGGCGTAAGGTCGGGCTTCGGGTCACGGTAGGCGGCGCGGCCATTGCCCGAGCATTCGATGAAGTACACGCGCGACACGCACGGGAGGCGCTTCAGGTCGTCGAGCGTGAACACCATCGGGCGCTCCACCATCCCGTGCACGAGCAGCTTGTACCGCTTCGGGTCGATCATCGCCACGCCGGCGTGATGGCGCTCGAACATCAGGTCGCTGGGCGTGATCGTGCCGGTAAAGTCCTGGATGGGCGAGTACGAAGGTCCGGTGATGACGCCGAGTGGCGTGCGCACCGGCGATTCGAAAGGCGACCGCGCGCTCACGGCCGTCGTCCCTGCTCCCGGCACCGACGTGGGATCGTCCGGCACGGTGGGAGTGCCGGGAGCGGGCGCCTGCGGTCCAGGAGGGAGAGCGATCTTCTGCAGCAGCAACCCGCCCGCGGTGACGGCCGCGCCGGCGATGAGCGAACGGCGCGAGATCAGCTCGTCACCCGTGTCGTGCCGATCCGTCGCGGGCTCGTCCTTCACTTGCTTCCCCTCGCTTTCCCGGTGCTGCGTGCGTGTGCCACGGGCGACGGAGGCGGCACGAGCGCCTGGGTTGCGTTCGCGCGCGGCAGCAGCGGCGGCGGGAGATAGGCCGAGTGTCCTGATGTGGCGTACGGCACGTCGGCGGGCGTACCGCCGGCGGGCCAGTCGTGCTCCTTTCCCGGCGAATCCAGTCGCGGCTGGCTCGTCACATACGAGGCGACGTCGAACGCCTCCTGCTGGCTGAGAGTCTTTCCCTGGAGGTACGGCATGTTGTACCAGATGAACGAGGCCGCCTTTCCCTTCCGCGCCATCGAGGCGCCGACGCTGAACGACTGCGGTCCCCAAAGCGGCGGGATTCCCGGCGGGATCTTCGCGTTGCCCTGCCCGTCCGCGCCGTGGCAGGCCACGCAGCGTGCGGCGAACACCGTCGCGCCGCGCGCGCTGTCGCCCGTGATCCCGGCGGGCATCGCGTGCAGTCCCTCGGCGCCCGCTAGCTCCTTGCCTTCGCCCACCGGCACGCCGGACGACAGCCACGCGAGGTAGGCGAGGATGTCCTGCATCTCGCGGCTCTCCACCGGAAGCCGGTTGCCGCCCAGGCTGCGCGTGAAGCAGTAATTCACGCGGTCGGCGAGCCCGATGACGGCGCCCGTGCGGTCCATGTACTTGGGAAAGCGCGCGTGCGAGCCGGCGAGTGGGGCCGCGTCCACGTTGCGTCCGGCGTTGATGTGGCAGTTGGTGCACGCCATGCGCCCCGGTGCATAGGCGGGGAGGCTGTCGTGGGTGTGCATGACGAGCGCGAGCCCGCGTCGAACGGAGGCGCCGAGGGAGTCGTTCGGGATGGCCGACTCGGCGGGGGGCTGCCACGCTGCTGCGTTGAAGCTGGCCGGCACGGCGGTGCGCGCCGCACCCTCCTGGCGCACCGCGCCGGAATCGGCGCGGTGCACAGGCGTACCACAGGCGGCGAGCATGCTCGCAGCGAGCGCGCAGGCGGTGAGCATGACACGGCGGACGAACGGACGCGGGATCATGGGACCATCCTCCTGTCGTGCGGTCGAGCATGGTGCCGTCGCGACGAGGGCGACTCGTGCAGGATACCCGCGCTCACCGAGGGATTCTGTCGGGCGATGACCGACAGTCACGGGGTGCGACGTCCGCGACATTGCAGCCGTCGCAGGACATCGCTACACCGAACGCGGAGAGTCGCCATGACCAACGCTACCATCACCACCGAGCTGCCGGCCAGACGGAGCGTCGTCTCGCTGCCGCCGTGGGCCAGCCTGGGAATCCTTTTTGGCCTCGTGAGCACGGCGGCGATCGCCCTCTACGGGCCGATCGGCGTGTCGGGCACCTATCCCCGATTCATCGGCGCCATCCTGCGACGTCTCACGCCGGCGTACGCGGCGTCCAATCCATACCTCGTCAAGATGGGCAGCCTGATCACCACCGAGACGATGCTCGTCGTCGGGCTGCTGATCGGCGGCTTCGTCGCGTCGCGGCTGGGCGGCACGCCTTATCGCGCCGGCGCGGTGGAACCCGTACACGCGAGCGAGAGCACCAACGGCCGCCGCTACCTCG
>DASTGQ010000015.1:0-4047 GCA_035718985.1 Gemmatimonadaceae bacterium | reverse complement strand
AGCGTCGCATCCTCGACGCGTTCGCCGGCGCCACGGAACAGGCGTCCGCGGTTCGTGACGCGTACGAGGCCTGGTCGGCGGCTCGGCGCCAGATCGCCGACCTCCTGCGCCGTCGCAGCGATGCCGAGAAGCGCGCCGACTACCTGCGCCACGTTGTGCAGGAGATCGAGGGCGCAAAGCTCATCGACGGCGAGGACGTGCGCCTGGAAGAGGAAGCACGTCGGCTGGAGAACGCGGAGGAGTTGCGCGAGCTGGCCTCGGGGATCTCCGGCAACATCGAGGGAGACGAAGGCACGCTGCTGGAGCGGCTGGCCCAGGTCGAGCGCCTGCTCGCCAGCATCCAGCGCATCGATCCTGCACTCGCGAGACTCCAGGAGCTCTACGACGCCGCGTACTACAATCTCGAGGCACTCTCGCGGGAGATGAGTGACTACGAGTCCACCGTGGAGCTCGATCCTGCTCGGCTCGACGAGGTCCGCCGCCGCCGGGATCTGCTCTTCCGCCTCACCAAGAAGTACGGCGCCTCGCTATCCGAGGTGATAGAGACGGGAAGAGCCGCGCGCGCCGAGCTCGATCTCGTCGATTCCGCCGGCCTCGATCTCAGGATGCTGGAGGAGCGCGAACGAGAGGCCCAGCGCGCTCTCGAGGAGCGCGCGAGCGCGCTCACCGAGATGCGGAGGGAGGCATCGACCAGGCTCGGAGCCGCCGTGGACGAGGTGCTGCCCGATCTCGGCATGCCGGACGGCCATTTCTTTGCCGCACTCCTTCCGGCGCGGGAGCTGGGGCCTGACGGCGCCGAGTCGGTCGAGTTCCGGGTCTCCCTCAACGTCGGACACGAGGAACGGCCGCTGGCACGCGTTGCGTCGGGAGGTGAGCTCTCCCGCGTGATGCTCGCGCTCAAGACCATCCTCGCGCGACTCGATCGCGTGCCGACGTTGATCTTCGACGAGGTGGACGCCGGTATCGGTGGTCGGGTCGGCCTCCAGGTCGGCGAGACCATGCGGCGCGTCGCGAGCTACCATCAGGTGTTCGCGATCTCCCACCTGCCGCAGATCGCCGCACGGGCGCACCACCACATCCTCGTCAGCAAGGGCGCGCGCGGCGGTGTCACCACCGCCGACGTCACGGTGCTCGACGGGGAGCCGCGCGTCACGGAGATTGCCCGCATGCTTGGCGGCGATCCGGAAAGTGACGTCAGCCGTGCGCACGCGCGTGAACTGCTGGAGAGCGCGGCCAGTCCGGCTCCGGCGGCGGCGAACCCGCCCGCGCCGCGCCGTCAGTCGGCGCGGCGCAGCCGATAGTAGAGGCGGACCTGGATCTGGTCGCGCGAGGCCTTCGGGAGGCCGGCGCTCCCGCTCACCGTCTCCAGGTGCGCGAGTGACACCTCGATCGGAAAGCTCGTCTGCCGGCGTGCGTATGCGTCAACCGTGGAGAATCGGAACCCGATGCCGAAACGCTGCGCCGTCGTCGCGGTGCCGCTCGTCGTCACGACGTTTGCGTAACCGGACCCCTCGCAGTTGCTGCAGGGAACGACAGGGGGCAGGAGCGGCACGTCATAGCGCGTCGCGCCGACGCGCTCGAGTCCGTACATGGCGTCCACCGAGAGCCAGTCGCTGAAGAAGTACCGTGAGGTAAGGTCGAGGCCCACTACGTCGCCCGCCGTTCGCTGCCGCTGCCCGAACACGGGGAAGGGATAGGCGCTCTCCGGGTTGCCGTACAGCGGCGCGGTTACGGTGCGCGCGAAGGCCTTCACGTAGCGCGCGGCAATGGTACCGCCGAAGCGGCCGCTCACCAGGTCCATCGCCGAGTTGACCTCGAGGCCGGCGCCCTCACCCGGAGCGATGTCCACCAGGTCCCGCGCGGAATCCGCCTGGCTGGTCGCAAAGCGCACTTTGGTCCCTACCAGCATCCGCGACTGGATCCGCGGGATCGACGCTGCACCACGTGCGAATCGGTCGAAGAGCAGGAACTGCGCTCCCACGGCCACGTCCCCGATACCCAGCCGGTCGACGGTGTGCAGTGAGTCGAGGCCGCCCCCAAGGGCACTCTGGAGAAGGCCCGGAGATCCATTTCGCCCCTGCAGGTCGACGTAGGAGAAGTTCCCGTCAGTGGTGAACACCGGCACGCTCGATCCCGCGTCGACGCCGAGGAACTGTTGCAGCGCCTGGTTGACTGCCGCTCGTCGCGCTTCGATCGCGATGTCCAGCGCGCTTCCCTTTCGGGGCGCAATCAATGCGTTCGCGACGTCCACGCCAAGCGCGTCCACCGCGGTGGCATACGCGAGCGCCAGGTCCCGCGCCGCTGCAGCGCCGGCAGGATTCGCGTTCACCGGCCCGCAGCCGGCCGCGGCCGGGTTGGCTGCGCACTCATTGATCAGCGCATCGAGCTGCTTCGCCGCGCTGTTCAGTGCCGTGGCCAGCGTCTGGTTCTGCAGCGCGGCCAGTGCGCGATCCCCTTCCCGCACCCATCCGACGTTGGCGAGCGCGGTCGTGTCCTCGTTCACCCGGAGCTGTACCACGCGGCGCGTCTGCACGATCGGCACCTGCACGCCGACGCTGAGGCGGCGCGTGATCCCGTACTCGAGCGAGATGGGCGTCGTCACGATACGCGCCCCGCCTCGGACCTCCAGGCGTCCCAGCGACAGTCGTACTGCGGGGTCACCGGCCAGCTGCTTCAGGCTCGCTTCAGTCTGCGCGAGCAGTGGCAGCTCCGTCACGCCCAGCGCACTGCTCGAGAGATCCGCGCTCAGCGGCTCCGCCCCACCACCGGCGGCGAATCGCTCGTCGTACCGGGTCCACGCCGTCGTGATCCGGAGTCGAAGCGACCCGGCCGGCACTGGTGCAGCGTCCTCCGCATGCGACAGCGGAGCCTGCGCTGCCGCCACAGCCGGCACTGCGACAAGGATCGCCACGATCGCCAGCCTCGCCGCAGCGGCGACTGACGGAAGGGATCGGCGGAGCGGGGGGATTGCAGCGAGCGGCGGCATGGGGGCGAAGGTTATCATTGGGGCGCACCCTCATCAACTTCCACAAACCGTGACACGCTCCGCGCTCCCGTCCATTCCGTGGCAGGTCACCGGCAACCATTGGCTTGCCCTGCCGTGCATCCATCCGGCGAACGGAGCGGTGCAAGCCGTCGGCGCGCTGCATCGCGGCGCGCGTGCGGCGGTGGAGTTCGCCGGAAACGCTGACTTCATGAGTGGTGGAGAAGCGCTGCTCGCGCCCGTCGTCCAGGTGGATGGCGTGGAGCTGGATCTGTCGTCGGGAACGATGGCGTGGGAGCGTGCTGCGCAGTGGATCCCCACCTTCACCTGCACGCTCGGCGACCTGGTCATTCGGGGCACCGTGTTCGCTCCGTACGGGCGTGACACCGATGTTGCGGGCGCAGTATACGCGCTCGGCGTCGAGAACCGCGGAGCACAGGTACATCGGGTCAAGCTCGGCATTCGGGGCGCTCTTGGTCATCGCCAGCTACGCGTCCGCACGCCGCGTCCCGCGGAGGATTCACCTCATGTGTCGCTGGGCGACGGCGGCATGGTGCTCCTCGAGGGTAGCGCCCAGCCGGGCCTCGTCGCGCTCGCGTTGTGCGCGGACAGCGAGGCGTCGCCGGTGGTGCAGGGCATCAGCTTCTCGTTGGGCGCGGAGAGCGAGATTCCGCCGAAGGGACAGGCGCAGGCGGCATTCTATCTTGGCGCGGGCCCGGAGCGCGACGGCGCGATGGCCACGGCGTCGGTGCTCCGCCGTCGCGGATGGCGCGCGCTGCTCGCCGGCACGCGCGACGCGCTCCAGCAGCTCGAGCAGAGCTCCGGCAGCGACGCAGTGGACCGCATCATCAACCGCAACCTGTTCTTCGCGTACTTCTACGCCGTTGGTCGCGCGCTCGATGATGCGCACTACTACGTCGTGCGCACTCGGGCACCGTGGCACGCGCTCGGCGTGACGGTGCGGGACTGGGAAGCACTGATGTGGGTGCTGCCGGCGGTGCAATTGGCGGATCCCGGCCTCGCGCGCGAAGTGCTTCTCCGCATGTGCGAGCTGCATGGTTACG
>DASTGQ010000014.1:0-7293 GCA_035718985.1 Gemmatimonadaceae bacterium | reverse complement strand
CAGCACCTTCAGCGCGACGAGGCGGCCGTGCTTCGGGTCGCGCGCCAAGTACACGACGGCCATGCCCCCTTCACCGAGCTCGCGCTCGATGCGGTAGCGGGACGCGATGGCAGTCCGGAAATCGTCGTCCACGGCCATGGCACACCTGCCATGTGGGAGACCGTCGGCCAGCGGTTACCAGCCGGACGGCGGGAACGTATGACACCCGGCGCCGGCTCGCCAGATGGCTGCGCCGGCGCGCGTCGGGCTCGCTCCCGCGGTGGACTACTTCGCTGCCAGGGCGGCAGCGCGGCCGAAGAGCTCCGCTGGCGTGGCGACCCCTGCAAGGAGCGATCGCGCCTTCGCCAGGGTGGAGTCGGAGCGCAGCGAGCGCTCGAATGCGCCTCGCGCGCCGAGCGCCGCCTGGGCGACCTGCGCGCCGAGCACGCGATCGATCAACGGGGAGGCGGCGTCATAGGTGGATCGATCGATCGTGATCCCCTTCGCGGCGAGTCGCTGATAGAGGGCGTCGCGCATCGCCGGCGTCACGACGAAGTCCGGGGCGGAGATGGTGCCCCGGATCGACGTTGCATACTCCGCGAGGACATCCCGGAACTGCGGGACCTTGCTCCCGAGCGCGGTCTGCAGCGCGCGATCGGCGGGACTCGCCGCGGGGCGCTTCACGACGACGTCGGGGACGATCCCGCCGCCACCG
The DNA here is from genome assembly GCA_035718985.1 of Gemmatimonadaceae bacterium. Lineage (GTDB taxonomy): Bacteria > Gemmatimonadota > Gemmatimonadetes > Gemmatimonadales > Gemmatimonadaceae > AG11. The sequence goes on along the minus strand of DASTGQ010000014.1, from coordinate 6,599 downwards.
AGCACGGTGCGGCCGGCATCCGACCTGAACTTCGGTCGCGGGGCGGACGTGTCGGGTGGCGCGCCGTCGGTGCCGTCGTCCGTGCTGGCGGGCTGGGGACGGTCGATGCTGCGCCCGCTCGGCGTGTACCAGCGCGCCGTCGTGAGCTTCACGGCCCCCTCAGCGAGGTGGAACACACGCTGCGCGCTTCCCTTGCCGTACGTCGTCGTGCCGACGAGCAGGGCGCGATCGTGGTCCTGCAGCGCGCCGGCGACGATCTCGCTGGCCGACGCCGAGCCACTGTCCGTCAGGACCACGATCGGCATGTCCGCGTACTTCTGCGGCGCGTGATCCACGTATGTCTCGTTCTCCTCGGGTGAGCGCCCGCGCGTGGAGACGATGCGCTTGCCCGAATCCAGGAAGAGGTCGGCCACACCGATCCCCTGATCGAGCAGCCCGCCCGGATCGCCGCGCAGGTCGAGGACGAGTGACCGCGCACCCGCGGTGCGCAGCGAGTCGATGGCCTGCGCCAGGTCGCGTGCGGCGTCCGTGCTGAAGACGGCGAGATTCACGTAACCGACGTGATCGGGAAGCAGCACGGCGTGCTGCACGGGATTCACCTCGATCTCGGCGCGCGTGAGGGTGAATGGCAACCGGGTCATCAGGCCCGGACGTTCCACCGAGACTTTCACCGAGCTGCCGCTCGCGCCACGCAGGATGCGAAGCGCCTCGTCCGACGTCAGGCCAGCGGTGGACTTGCCGTCCACTTCGACGATACGATCACCCGTCTGGATCCCGGCGCGTTCGGCGGGAGTGCCGGGCAGCGTGGCGATGACCGTGATGCCGCTGTCGCGCACGTCCATCTGGATGCCGACACCGGCGTAGCGACCGCTCGTGCTTTCCTCGAGCTGGCTCAGTCGCTTTGGATCCAGGTACACCGAATGCGGGTCGCCCAGCTCCTCGACCACGCCGGCAACGGCCCGGCGATAGAGCGACGAGTCGGCGAGCGTGTCCACGTAATCGCGACGCAGGTGCTGGAAGACCTCATCGAACAGCTGCGCCTGCGCGTGCACGTCGCGCGCGGCGCCGTGGCCGCCGCGTTCCATCAGCCAGCCGCCGGTCACCAGCGCTCCACCGAGCAGAGCCGCCGCCACTACGCCCTTCGATCTCATCCAGTGCTCCCGTGTCGCGGCGTCAGATGTGATGTCGCCATGCCTGAGTGCGCTCAGCCGATAGAGGCGAAAGTTCCGGGCCATCGCGCGCGGAGCGCAACGCGGACGCGCGACATGACTTGGGCCTCGCTCCCTTCCGCGTCGATGGGCACGATCTGTCCGCACTCCGGATGACGTGCCTGCCACGCTGGATCGGCGAACGCGCCGAACGCGTCGGCCACCCGACGGTGAAAATCTTCGCCCATCGCCTCCATCCGGTCGTGTGCCGAAGGCCGCTTCGCGGCACGCGCGAGACCCGCTTCCACCGGGAAGCTGAACAGCAGCGTCAGGTCGGGCGACAGGCCGCCGGTGGCGAACCGGTTGGCGGCGCGCACCTCCTCGTCAGGCAGGCCGCGGCCGGCGATCTGGTACGCGTAGGTGGAGAGGAAGAAGCGGTCGAGCAGAACGATCTCGCCGCGCTCCAGCGCCGGCCTGATCTCGCGCTCCACGAGCTGCGCGCGCGATGCCATGAAGAGCAGCGCTTCGGCGCGCGGCACGATGTCCGATGCGTTATCCAGGAGCAGGCGTCGCACCTCGGTGCCGAGTGGCGTCCCACCCGGCTCGCGCAGGCAGACGTGGCGGATGTCGTGCTTCTCCAGGTCGCGCGAAAGCAGGCGAAGCTGGGTGGACTTTCCCGAGCCTTCGCCTCCCTCGAAGACGATCAGCACGCCGCGCCCGTCGGTGCTCACCCCGAGCTAGCCAAGCGTGATGATGGAGCTCGTGGCGCCACGCTCGATGCCGTCCACGATCCAGTCGTTCACCTTGCTCATGATCTTGTCGAAGTTCTCCTGCGCGGCGACGAGGCGCTGGTAGACCGACTGGCCCTGCACCTGGCCAAGCAGGGCGTCGAGCTCCTTTTCCATCTCTTCCGTGGGACGCTCGCCCCGCTGCATCATGGCCTGCGCGTTCATGCGAAGCTGCTCCATCTGGCGCAGCAGCGCCACGGCGGCCGCGTCCTGGCTGAGCGCGTCGTTGGCGCGCTTCACCGCCTGGTACTCCGCACTCTGGCCGATCAGGCGTCCCAACTCCTTCGCCTTGTCCTCGATCATCCCCGCTCCTCCCCTCGTGTGGCGACCACGAAGCGCTCGCGGCCGGTGAGATCCAGCAGCACCCGCACCCCTTCGTACGTTCCGGCACTGGCGACGAGCTCCGCTGCCACGCCGGCGCGACGCGCGTCCACCTCCAGTGCCAGCAGGCCGCCGGCGGCGAGTGCCTGCGCCGCCTGGCGCACGAGCTCCGCGGTGGCGGACATCCCCTGCTCGCCGCTGAACAGCGCCACGGCGGGCTCCCAGTTCCGTACCCCTGCCGGAAGCGACGGTGCCTCCTCGAAGGCAATGTACGGCGGGTTCGACACGACGACGCGCAATGCGCGCTCCGGCACCGGCCCGAGCAGGGAGCCGTGACGCAGCGCGACGGGTGCACGAAGCAGCCCGGCGCAGTGACGTGCGTTGGCGCGTGCAACCGCCAGCGCATCCATCGAGATGTCGGTGGCGATGAGCTGGTCAAAGGCGCCCTCGCTCGCGAGGGCGAGCGCGATGGCGCCCGAACCGGTGCCGACATCCACGGCGACGCCGCCGGGAGTGCCTCGCGAGTGCTCGAGCACGATGTCGACGAGCAGCTCGGTCTCGGGGCGCGGAATGAGCACGCGCTCATCCACGTCGAGCGTGAGCTGGCGGAAGGCGGCGCGTCCCGCGGCGTACTGCAGCGGCGCGCCATGCGCCCGCTTGTCGGCGGCCGCGAGGGCGCGCGCCCACGCATCGTCGCCGAGCACGGTGGTGCGCTCAACGAGCGGCCAGTGCCGAGGCATGTCGTGCAGCGCGGCCAGCAGCTCGCGCGCCTCGCGTGCCGCCTCCTGCCCCAGCGTCGGCGCGAGCCGGCGCGCCATCTCGTCGGTGAGCGCGCCGAGGGTACGCGGCGCGAGGAGCGCGTCACCCACCGAGCTGCTCCTCCACGTCGGCGAGCTTCAGCGCGTCGATCACCGGCTCGATGTGCCCGTCCATCATGCCGGAGAGATCGTGCGTCGTGAAGCCGATGCGATGATCCGTGAGGCGGCTCTGCGGATAGTTGTAGGTGCGGATCTTGGCGGAACGGTCACCGGTGCCCACCTGCGACTTGCGCATGCGCGAGCGCTCGGCTTCCTGCTCGGCGACGCGCATGTCGAGCAGGCGCGCGCGAAGCACTTCCATCGCCTTGAGCTTGTTCTGCAGCTGGCTCTTCTGGTCCTGCTGCGAGACGACCAGCCCCGACGGAAGGTGCGTGATGCGGACGGCGCTGTCCGTCGTGTTCACCGACTGTCCCCCAGGGCCACTGGAGCGGAAGACGTCGATGCGCAGGTCCTTGTCCTCGATCTTCACGTCCACCTCCTCCGCTTCCGGCAGCACGGCGACGGTGGCGGCGGAGGTGTGGATGCGCCCCTGCGTCTCGGTGGCGGGGACGCGCTGCACGCGGTGCACGCCGCTCTCCCAGCGCATGGCGCCGAACGCGCCGTCGCCGGACACCTTGAACACGGCTTCCTTCACGCCGCCCAGGGTGCCCTCGGAGAGGGAGATCATCTCGCGGCGCCAGCCGTGCCGCTCGATGAAGCGCGAGTACATGCGAAACAGGTCGGCGGCGAAGAGCGCTGCTTCGTCACCGCCAGTGCCGGCGCGGATCTCGATGATGGCGTTGCGGTCGTCGAGCGGATCGTGCGGGAGGAGCGCAGGCTTGAGCCGCGCCTCCAGGTCCACGATCTCGGCCTCGAGGCGTCCGACCTCGCGGGCGGCCTCGGCCGCCATCTCGGGGTCGTCAATGGAAACGAGCTCGCGGGCGTCGGCGAGCTCGTTCTCGGCTTTCTGGAGACGCACCGCCAGCTCCTGGACTGGCTGGAGGCGGCGGTGCTCCCGGCCCAGCTCGGCGACCTGTCGTGAGTCGCCGAACGTGTCCGGATTCGAAAGCAGCCGCTCGACCTCCGCCGCCCGGGCGAGCGCGTCGCCCAGCAGGTCGCGGAGGCTCAGGGGCTCAGCTCTCCTTGGTGGCGTCGGGCCGCGTCTGGTACTTCTGGCGGAACCGCTCGACGCGGCCAGCGGTGTCGACGAGGCGCTGCTTGCCCGTGAAGAACGGGTGGCACTCGGCGCAGACGTCGGTATGGATCTCCGCGATGGTGGAGCGCGTCTCGAACGTGTTGCCGCACGCGCACTTCACGACTGCGGTTGCGTACTCGGGATGGATGTCGGTCTTCATGGTTGCCCTGCCTGGCAATGAGAGCAGATTCGGAAACAGCTGATAAATATACCCGGGGCCGGGCGTAAAAGACAAGCCGACAACAGGTTGCTCGTTTGACACCGCCCGTGGCGCTGGGTACGTTCACCCGAATGCCTGATTCCGGTTCCCCAGCGGGCTCGCGAATGACCTCCCAGAACGCGGATTTCCTCGCCACCATTCCGCTCTTTAGCGGGTTGCCGCCGGAAGAGCTGGAGCGCTTCGCCGAGCTGACGCGCGAGCGCTCCTATCCCAAGGGCAGCGTCATCCTGTTCCAGGACGACCCCGGGGACTCGCTGTTCGTCCTGCGCGACGGCCGGGTGAAGGTGGTCCTCATCGGTGAGGACGGCCGCGAGGTGATCCTCGGCGTGCTCGAGCCCGGCGCCCACTTCGGCGAGCTCGCGCTCATCGACGACCAGCCGCGCTCGGCACACGTCATCGCCATGGAGGATGCGCAGCTCCTCGTGCTGCGCCGCGAGGACTTCAAGCGCCGGGTGGAGGCCAACCCGACCGTGGCGTGGGCGCTCCTCACGGAGCTGTCGCGCCGGCTGCGTCGCGCGGACGTCAAGATCGGCGGGCTCGTGCTGCTCGACGTGCCGGGCCGCATTGCGCGCCTGCTCCTGGACCTCGCCGACGAGGGCGGCAGCGAGCAGATCGAGAAGCCCCTCACCCACCAGACCATCGCGCAGATGATCGGCGCCAGCCGCGAGACGGTATCGCGGGCGATGAAGGAGTTCCAGGATGCCGGCCTCATTCGCGTGGAGCGGCGCCGCATCTCCATCGGTGATCGCGAGGCCCTCGAGAAGCGGTCCCAGGTCCGGATGTGAGCGTCGTCACGCCGGAGCGGTGACGATGTCTCTGGCGAGCGGTCCCGACCTTGCGACATGTTGGGCGGTGACCAGCCCGACCATCATCCGATGAGCCTCAGCCTTCGATTCTGGGGGACCCGGGGCTCCATCCCTAGCCCCGGGCTCTCGACAGCGCGCTATGGCGGCAACACGCCGTGCATCGAGCTGCGCACCGGAGAGGGACGGCTCGTCATCCTGGATGCGGGGACCGGCATCCGCGAGCTGGGCCGCTCGCTCCTCGAGCGCTCCAACGGCTCCCCGATCACGGGTGACATCTTCCTCACCCACGCGCACTGGGATCACATCCAGGGCCTGCCGTTCTTTCAGCCCATCTTCCGCAAGGGGAATCACTTCACCATCTGGGGCTCGCGCTCGCTGCAGACGAGCATCGACCGCGTGGTGCGCGACCAGATGTCGCCCGTGGTGTTTCCCGTCTCGTTCGAGGAGCTGCAGGCCCGCATCGACTTCCAGGAGCTCTCCGAGGAGCGGCGCGGCGGACGCGGCTATCACGTGTCGGCGATCCAGGTCCGGCACCCGGGTGGCGCGCTGGGGTACCGCTTCACCGACGGCGACGATGATTCGCGCGCGCTCGTCTACGTCTCCGACAACGAGCTCAATCCGCAGGCGCGGTACGATGACGCACCGGACTGGCGGCAGCGCCTGGTGGCATTCACGCGTGGCGCTGCCGTGCTCGTGCACGACACGATGTACACGGCCGAGGAGTACGATCATCACCGCGGCTGGGGTCATTCGACGTACGAGGACGCGATGGAGCTGGCGCTCGACGCCGGCGTGCAGCAGCTCGTGCTGTTCCATCACAAGCCCGAGCGCGGGGATGACGAGGTGGATCGGCGGGCCGAGGAATGTCGTGACCTGGCGAGGCGACGCGGTAGTCAGCTGGAAGTGGTGGCGGCAGCGGAAGGCATGACGCTGCTCGTCTAGTGTTCTCAACGGAGGGAACCATGAAGCGCAGCTTCTCGCGCGGCGCGTGGATGCTCGCCATAGCCGCCGGCCTGGCGCTGCCGTCGCTCGCGACGGCGCAGGCGAAACCGGTGGTCGCGGTCCTGTACTACGACAACAATTCGATCGGCAGGGATCGGGCGGATTACGACGGTCTCGGCAAGGGCATCGCCGACCTCCTGATCAACGACATGGCGTCGAACCCGAACGTCCGCGTCGTCGAGCGCGACCGCGTCCAGAGCGTGATCCAGGAGCAGGCGCTCGCGCGGACCGGCCAGGTCGATCCGGAGACGGCGGTGCGTGTCGGCAAAATGCTCGGCGCGCAGTACATGATCACCGGCGGCTTCATGAACGTGAACGGCAC
>DASTGQ010000013.1:0-5980 GCA_035718985.1 Gemmatimonadaceae bacterium | reverse complement strand
CGCCGCGGCGCAGCACGCGCGCATCACAATCCAGCTCGATGGCCAGCCGCAGTCGCGACAGCATCCACCACGCGGCAGGATGCCACGGCACGAGCGCGACGACGAGCGAGCCGGCGCCGAGCAGCAGGTGATCGCGTGCGCGCAGGTGCTCGCACTCGTGCGCCAGGACGAGCTGCTGCTCGCCGTCCGAGCGACTGAGCAGCCAGCTCGGCACCACGATCTGCGGACGCATCACACCGACCACGGCCGGCCCGACGTCGGGCGCGATGCGCACACGCGTGCCGAACAGATCCGCCTCCGCCCACTCACGCCGCGCGCGGCGGATGCGCAGGTGCACGAACGTGAGCACCACGAGCGCGAGGAGCGACGTCGCGATCCAGAAGAACACCGCGAGCGACGTCATGCCACTCGGCACTGCGCGCACGATCGAGTCGGTAACGACGTGGACGGCAGTCGCGGAGATTGAAATGGCATCGCGCAGTAGCTGGAGCAGCGACCATTCCGGAGCCGCGACCTTGCTGGCCGCTGGCAGGGCGATGCGCGAGTAAGTGACGGTCGCGGCATTTGCCGAGCTCGAAGTCACCGCTCGCGCGACCAATACGAGCGCGATCCCCGACGCCGCGAGCCACGCCCAGCGCGTCGCTCGTCCATACTCACGACATAGCGACTCCGCCGCCCAGCCCACGACCGCGGCGAGTGTGATCACCAGCGCGACATACAACAGGAAGCCGATGCTCATGGTTCCTCCTTCAGCCGCTCGGCAAGGAGCCGGCGCATCCGCTCCAGCTCCTCGCGGCTGAGCTTCCGGTCGCTCACGAGCTGCGCGAACATCCGCTCGGCCGAGCCGGCGAAGATGGCGTCGCGGATTCGCGCGATGGCGCTCCCGCCGGCACGCTCGGCGGCCACGGTCGGGAAGTAGCGGTACGCGCGGCCTTCGGGCTCATGGCGCACATATCCCTTCTCTTCCAGCGTCTGCAGCGCCGAGAGGACGGAGGTGTACGCGAGCTCCTCGTCGAGCCCTTCACGGACCTCGCTCACGGTCGCCGAGCCGAGTCGCCAGAGCACGCTCATGACCTCGAGCTCGCGCGGCGGAAAGTAGACGTCCTTCACGGAGAGCACCTCACGGGACGGTGGTTGCTACTGCCTTTTCCGTAGTCTATGCCCAACTGGACTGATTGTCAACTGATTTTTCCGTAGCACGTTCCCGACCTCCCGACTTCCTGACCTCCTGTCGATCGGTCCCCCGGCCCTCCGGTCCTCCCCCCCCCTTCCAACCCCGGGCTCGCCCGCGCTGTCTCATCGTCGCTGCTCCACTCACCGCCCGGAGACTTCCATGCATTCCATGACTCGTCGCCTGCTCGTTGCCGCCGCCGTTGGCGCGGCGTTTCCGCTCTCGCTCCTCGGCCAGCGTCCCATCACGCCGGACGCCGAATGGCTGGACAACTGCCGCAACAACTGGGGCGACGATCACGGGCACGCCTGCGAGATCCGCGACGTGCCGGTGCGCCTCTCCGGCCGCGCGCTGGAGATCGACGGCCGGCAGAATGGCAGCATCCGCGTACAGGGGTGGGACGGCGACCAGGTGAAGGTGACGGCCCGCCTCCAGACAAACGGAGAGAGCGACGCCGAGGCGCAGGCGCTCCTCAAGGATATCCGGATCACCAGCGACGGACGGCGCGTGAGCGCGGAGGGGCCCAGCCAGGGAGGAGGATACCGCTCCGGCTGGTCGGCGAGCTACGTCGTGATGGTGCCGCGCCGCTTCGACCTCACGCTCGACGCGAACAACGGGTCACTGGGTGTCGATGGCGTCACCGGGAAGCTCGACCTGCGCACGACGAACGGCTCGGTGGCGCTCACGGACGTGGGCGGCGACGTGCACGCGCGCACCCAGAACGGATCGCTCAACGTGCAGCTCGCCGGCAAGTCGTGGGACGGTGAGGGACTCGACGCCGTGACGCAGAACGGCTCGGTACGGCTGGCGGTGCCCGAGGCGTACGCCGCGAACCTCGAGACGGGCACGGTGAATGGCCGGATCAACACGGATATCCCGATCACCGTGCAGGGCCGCATCACGCGCCAGCTGAACGTGCCGCTCAACGGGGGAGGCCGGACGATCCGCGCCACGACCACCAACGGCTCGGTGCGTATCAGCCGCCGCTGATCCGGGCCGGAGGACCCTGACGCCCGACGTCGACGGCACGTGTCGGCACGGCAAGTGTAGACAGACGGGGCTGCGAGCCATGCAGCCCCGTCCTTTATATTGCCCGTCCATACTCCGGCGAGACCGCCAACAATGACCACCCGACTCCGGTTCCTGCTTCCGTTCCTGTTCGCCGCCGCGCCCCTGCAGGCGCAACGTGGCACCGCGACTCCCTCCCCGATTCCGCTCGACCAGGGCATCCGCTACGACCGCACGGGAGTCGGCGATACGTCGCTCTTCGCGCCGCTGGACCTGCCGCCCGGCAACGAGTTCCGCTCCGGCTCCGGCGCGCCGGGCCCGAAGTACTGGCAGAACCACGCCGACTACGACATCCAGGCCTCGCTCGACACGGGCACCAAGACGCTCACCGGCACGCTCACGCTCCACTACACCAACAACTCGCCCGACACGCTGCATTTCATCTGGATACAGACGGAGCAGAACGCGTTCAAGGACAAGTCACTCAACTCGTTCGTCTTCCCCGCCGAGTCCCGCTTCGGCGCGAGGGGCTTCGAGGGTGGTGACGTCATCACGCGCTTCGACGAGGTGACGGGAGGACGCAAGGGGAGGCACGTCGCGCTCAAGCTTCGGGACAACGGCACGGTGACCAAGGTGGACCTCGCCGAGCCGCTGGCGCCGGGCAAGTCTGCGACGTTCGACGTGGCGTGGCACTTCCTCATCCCGGAGCACGGCGCCGACCGCATGGGGCGCGACGGCCCGCTGTACGAGCTGGCGCAGTGGTATCCGCGCGTCAACGTCTACGACGACCTGCGGGGCTGGAACACCGAGCCGTACCTGGGCCAGGGCGAGTTCTACCTGGAGTACGGCGACTACAACGTGGCCATCACCGTGCCCGCCGGGTACACCGTGGCCAGCACGGGCACGCTGCAGAATGCGCGCGAGGTGCTGACGTCCACCGAGATCAGCCGGCTGGCGCAGGCCGCGAAGTCGGCGACGCCGGTGAACATCATCACCCTCGACGAGATGCGCTCCGGCGCCGCGCGTCCGCGCACCACGGGCACCATGACGTGGAAGTTCGCCGCGAAGAATGTCCGCGACGTGGCGTGGGCCGGCTCGCCGGAATACCTGTGGGACGCGAGCTCGTACAAGGGCATCATCACGCAGGCCTATTACCGGCCCAGCGCCGTCGATCCGTGGAAGGACGCCGCGGACCAGACGCGGATGTCAATCGATGAATACTCCAACCGCTGGTACCCCTACCCCTGGCCGCAGATGAGCGCGGTCGAGGGACCGATCAGCGGCATGGAGTACCCGATGCTCGTGATGGAAGCGAAGAGCGAGGACAAGTACGACCTGTACAACGTCGTGACGCACGAGATCGGTCACAACTGGTTCCCGATGCTGGTCGGCTCCAACGAGCGCATGCACATGTGGCAGGATGAAGGGTTCAACACCTTCATCAACACCTTCAGCGAAGCGCGTCGCTACCCGGAAAAGGGCGACCAGATGCAGCGCGCCGCCGGCGAGCGCTCGTATGTGGAGCAGGCGATGCAGCATGACGTGGACGTGCCGATCGACATCAACCCGGATCGCATCGACCCGCGCCTCCTCGGCCTCGCGGCGTACGTGAAGCCGAGCGTGGGGCTGCAGCTCCTGCGACAGGAGATCATGGGGCCCGAGGCGTTCGACGATGCCTTCCGCACCTACATCAAGCGCTGGGCGTACAAGCATCCGTCGCCCGCCGACTTCTACCGCACCATGGAAGACGTGGGCGGCAAGCGGCTCGACTGGTTCTGGCGCGAGTGGTTCATCGAGAACCCGCACTTCGACCAGGCCATCGACAGCGTCGGCGTGGCGAGCAACGGCAACACGCAGCACGTCACCGTGGTGTACGGCAACCGCGCGCGGGGCGTGCTGCCGATTCACGCGCGCTTCACCTTCAGCGATGGTTCCACGGCGATGTACGACTATCCCGCCGAGGTGTGGAGCACCAACACCACTCACTACGCGCGGACGTACGACTTTGCCGGCAAGACCCTCAGCAGCATCGAGCTCGACCCGAATCACCGGCTCGTGGACGTCGATCGCACGAACAACAGCTGGCGTGCGGGCGCAACCCGTCCCTGAGCGGCCTCGGCTGCACTAAGTGCTTGTGGCGAAAGGGCGACCGGTTTTCCGGTCGCCCTTGTCGCAACAGTCTGCTTGGCAGTACTCTTGCGCAACTAGCTGGTGCGACGGCTCTCGTTGGAGCGAGCAGCGCGCCAGATGGGCGACAGCAGTACGCCGTTCACGCGCGAGCGAGGGCGTTCACCCGATTGACGCTGCATGACCGACGAGAGACGGTTCGACGAGCTGTTGGCGGAATTCGAGCGCGTGGGTGTCGATCTGAACAGCTTCCCGGCGGGCATCGACGTTCACCCTGACGCCGCGATGCGGATCCTCAAGTCGCTGCCGGACGGAGCCGGCCCGGCTGCGTTCCTGGCGCGCGTGCGGGAAGAGCAACTGGTGGCGCGCACGCCGCCGCACGGGACGGAGCGCCGTCGACTCGGCTAGCGCTCCTGCACTCGCCCTGACTCGCGCTCGGCCAGCAGGTCCAGCTCGGCCACGAGCGGCTCACCGAAGTAGTGGCGCAGCTCGGCGCGCGCCATCTCATATGCCGTGGGCCCCGATCCACCACAAACGAGGGTCCCGTCCACCAGCTCCTCGCTGCAGACGATCGCGCCGCCGCCAAACGTGACGGGGAACAGCGAGCTGACCATCGGCTTGATGGCGTGGTAGTCCTCGTTCCGCTCCAGCGCGAAGGCGTGCAGCGCACACCCTCGCGCACCCGCGATACGGAAGACGCAGGTGCCGTTCACCACGGCCGTGCGCGTCGCCAGCCCACCGGGAAAATCCCCGTCGGGCGTGACGGCGGCGGTGAACCAGCGCTCACGCGGCACGGCGAGTCGCGGTTCCAGCTCGTCGGCGCGGGCGAGGATGCGGTCACGCTCGACGACCGAGACGTCCACGCCATGATCGCAGCAGGAGTCGTTGCAGAAGGTGCAGCCGAAGCAGTGGCCGAAATAGCGACGATGGAAGATCGCCGGGTCCACCTCGCGCACGACCGGCGCGCCGTCGCGCGCCACGTGGGCGCGCGAGAGGGGGATGAGCGTCAGGCGGCGCTCGTGTCGCGGCCGCTCGCGTCGCCGGCGTCGCCGGCGTCAGCGGCGTTGCCCGAGGCGGGAGGCTCCGACGGCTGCTGTCCGTTGGAGGGCCGAGGCCCACTGCGACGGCGACCGCGTCCTCGACGGCGCCCGCCCTGCCCACCCGCACCGGATGTGGACGATGAGCCGGCCTCGCCGCGACGGATCACCGACTGGCGGCACGCCTCGAGCACCGCCTCGAGCGCCTCGATGCCGTCGTCGGTGGCCTCGAGGAACAGGTCGCGTACCACGGACTCGGCCTTCTCCAGCTGCTTCACGAGCGCGAGCGCCATGGCCCGGTTCGCCATGGTGCCACACAGCTTGGGATCGATGCGGTTTCCGGCCGGACGCCGGAACACCGTCACCGCCCCCTGGCGGGCCGGCTGGAGAAAATAGGGAGACTTGACGTTGCTGCCGGGCCGCTTCTTCGCGGGTCGGCGCTTCTTCTCGGTCATGTCGCGAGCGTCCGCGTATGCACGGCTGTAACGTATGTTCGGGACGCCCAGCGCGGGAGCCCGAGGGGACTGTCGGGGGGCCTTGAAACCAGGAGGTGAGGAGGTCAGGACGCCACTCCGCACATCCCGGCCTTCGGACCTCCTGACCTCCTGACCTCCTGACCTCCTGACCTCCTGACCTC
>DASTGQ010000012.1:0-6876 GCA_035718985.1 Gemmatimonadaceae bacterium | reverse complement strand
CCACTCCATGCGTCCCGTGCGCTCGAGCTCCGCCTTCATCTTGTCCTTGAGCTCCAGCAGGTAGCGCGTGTCCTGCGCCGCATAGTCCAGCATGTCCGCCGTCAGGGGACGCATGGACCAGTCGGCGCGCTGGTGCTTCTTGTCCAGCTTCACCCCGAAGAACCGCTCCAGCAGCGCCGCCAGCCCGAACGCGCTGTAGCCGAGGAGCTGCGCGGCGATCCGGGTGTCGAAGATGTGGCGCACCTTCCACCCGTAGTCCTGCTCCAGCAGCCGCAGGTCGTAGTCGGCGTCGTGGAACACGACCTCGACAGCGGGATCCTCGAGCATCTTCCCGAGCGCCTGCGGCGTCCCGATGGGTATGGGATCGATGACCGCGTGGCGCGTGCGCGTGGAGAGCTGGAGCAGGTAGATGCGATCCACGTAGCGGTGGAAGCTCGCTCCTTCCGTGTCGAGCGCCAGCTCCCGGCTCTCCGCGATACCGGCCATGAACTGCTCCACGGCCGGGGCGGTGTCGAGATAGACGAACTTGTCGGCGCTCGCGCGGTCTGCCACTCTGGTCCTCGCTCGGTTGCTCTGTTGGCGGGTCTGACCCCGCGGTAATGTAGCGCCTCGCATTCTCGCGTCACGCGCCGCGGCACGCTACTGGCCGTGTCGGCGTTCCACCGTCCCGCTCCCTCGCGCCGCCGCATGACCGACCCCACCCGCGATCCCGCCCGCGACCTCCGTCGCGGCCCTGCCGGCGATCCCGACGCCAACGCCACCCGGCCCGGGCGCCGTGGCTCCGTCCCCTCGCCTGCGGTAGGTCGCGGCCGCATTCACCACCAGCGGACCGTCGGCTGGCGCAGCCGCGACATCGTGCGCACGGCGGCGCTCGTGCTGGCGATGTACCTGCTCATCCGGCTGATCTGGTTCGCCAACGCTCTCTTCCTCACGGTCTTCCTCGGCGTCCTCTTCGCCATTGCCATCTCGGCCGGCGTGGACCGACTGCAGCGGTTCCGCGTGCCGCGTGGCATTGGCGCCGCCCTCATCGTCATCGCCTTCTTCGGCGTCCTCACCGCGTTCGGCGCGTGGGTCACGCCTACCATGCGTGCCCAGGGCGCCGAGCTCCGGCAGAAGCTCCCCGAAGCAGTGCAGCGCGTGGAATCCTGGGTGAACAGGCGCCAGAACGGGATGCTCGGCGTCTTCCTTGGTGGCCCGGCGAAGAACGGGTCGGCGGCGCCCGGCACATCAGCCGGTTCGGCGTCGGGAATGACCGCACCGGCCGCGGCACCGGCGTCGACACCGGCAGCGCCCTCGGCGACCACGACCGTGAAGACGACAGTCGTCGATTCCACGCGCGGCGCCGCCGCCGACACGGCGGGGCACGGCGCACCGCCGCTGCAGGGGCGCATCCAGGAGCAGCTGGGTGGCGCGTCGCGCTTTCTCTTCCCCTTCGCCAAGTCCACCCTCGCCGCCGTGGGCGGGCTGCTGCTCGTCATCTTCCTCAGCATCTATCTCGCGACCGATCCCGAGCTGTACCGACGAGGCGTCCTCGCGCTGCTGCCACCGCGACGCCGCGAGCTGGCGTCGCGCGTCATGGACCGCATCGCCGAGGTGCTGCGCAAGTGGCTCGTCACCCAGCTCATCGCCATGGCCGTCATCGGCGGGGTGAGCACCATCGCGCTGCTCATCCTGCGCGTGAAGGCCGCGTTCGCGCTCGGGCTCCTCGCCGGCCTGTTCGAGTTCATTCCCACGATCGGCCCCATCCTCAGCGCAGTCCCCGCCGTGGCCATGGGCTTCCTCGACTCACCCGAGAAGGCGCTGCTCATCGCGGCCGTGTACATCGGGATCCAGTTCCTCGAGAACCACATCCTGATTCCGCTGCTCATGAAGGGCGGGATAGACCTGCCCCCCGCACTCACGGTCATCACGCAGGCCCTTCTCGCGCTGGTCTTCGGCTTCCTCGGCCTCATGGTCGCCGTGCCGATGCTCGCCACCGTCATGGTGGTCGTGCAGATTCTCTATGTGGAGGAGCGGCCGACCACATCGTCGAACGACGGGCGTGCTGGCCGCCACGATCCGGATCTCGACGAGCCGCTGAGCGCTCCGGCGCCCGCGGCCGGATAGGTCGTGCGCGCGCTCCTCGCGCGCTTTCCGCGCCTCTCCACCACGCTCCCGCGCGCGGCGCTGCCCCTGCAGGAGACACCGGTGGAGCGGTGGCGCGTGGACGACGTCACGCTCCTCATCAAGCGCGACGACCTCAATGCGCCAGCGCCGGCCCTCGGCGGCAACAAGGCGCGCGCGCTCGAGCTGTTGCTCGCCGGCGGAGCGCCTTCGCGGCCGCTGCTCACGGTCGGCGCCACCGGCTCGACGCACGCGCTCTCCGTCGCCGCGCATGGCGCCGCGCTCGGCCTCCTCACGCAGGTCATCACCTGGCCGCAGGAGACGCACGCAGTGGCGGACGCGACGGCGGTACGGATGCGCGCGCTCGCCGACGTGACAGCCGCTCGCTCGGTGCTTCGCGCGTACCTGCGCGTGGCGTGGCGGCGCATGACGCGGTCGGTGCACTGGATCCCCGCCGGCGGCAGCGTCGCGCTTGGCGCCCTCGGGCACGTGGACGCCGCGCTGGAGCTCGCCGAGCAGCTCGCGCGCACTGGTGAGGCGATGCCCGACACCATCGTGCTTCCCCTCGGCAGCGGCGGCACCACCGCGGGGCTGCTCGTCGGGCTCGCACTGGCCGGTGCGCGCACCCGCGTCGTCGGCGTGCGCGTCGTGCCGGGCGTGGTCGCCAACCGGTCGCGTGTCCTGCGCCTGGCGCAGCGCACGCGCACCCTGCTCGCGTCGCTCGCCGGAGAGCCCATCCCCGCGCCGGACCGGTCGCGGCTCGAGATCGAACACTCCGCCTTTGGCGGCGCCTACGGCCGCGAAACGGACGCAGCGCGGCGGGCGGCGAGACTGCTTCGCGAAGCCGGTGGTCCGCGTCTCGAGGGCACCTACAGCGCCAAGGCGTTCGCTGCCGCACTCGCGCGCGCCCGCCGCGCTCCTGACGAGCGCGTGCTCTTCTGGCTAACCTTTGACGGCCGATGGCTGCCGACCGCGCTGGACTCCCCGACTTCACCGCCCGACCGATGACCGACTCGCTGCCGGAAGTGGTGTTTCACATCTACCCCGCCGACTGCGACATGCTCGGGCACGTGAACCACGCCACCATGCTTGGTTTCCTCGAACGCGCGCGCTGGGAGCTGCTCGAGCGCGAGGAGGTCGGCGGGGTGCGCGACTTCGCGCGCGTGCCCATCGTCTCCGTGGTGCGCCACGTGGACATCGACTACTTCGCGCAGTGCCTGCCCGGCGAGGATCTCGCCATTCGCAGCGGGTTGCTCGCCATCCGGAACACCAGCTACATCGTGAAG
Source organism: Gemmatimonadaceae bacterium (assembly GCA_035718985.1). Taxonomy (GTDB): domain Bacteria; phylum Gemmatimonadota; class Gemmatimonadetes; order Gemmatimonadales; family Gemmatimonadaceae; genus AG11. The sequence continues at coordinate 3,487 of DASTGQ010000012.1, read as the reverse complement.
CAGGACGTGCGGAAGGTGCACGACGGTACTCTCGTCGCGCGCGCATCGATCGTGTTCGTGGCGGTGGACCGGAGCGGCAAGCCCGTGCGCGTGCCGGCGGAGTGGCACACGCTCCTTCCACACTGGCCGGACAGCGACGACGCGCGATGATCGCGCTGCTGCCGGGGAATCTCGAGCTCGCGTACGACGAGGCGGGAAGCGGCCTGCCGCTGCTGTTCATTCATGGCTGGCCGCACAATCGCACCCTGTGGTCGGCGCAGTTGAGCGGCCTGTCCACGCACGCGCGCTGCCTCGCACCCGACCTTCGCGGCTTCGGCGGGTCCACCGTGTCCGGTCCATACTCCGTGGCGCAGTACGCCGATGACCTCGTCGCGTTCCTCGACTCGCTCGGCATCGACCGCGCGGTGGTGTGCGGCCTGTCCATGGGAGGCTACGTGGCGATGGCGATGCTGCGTCACCACCGCGATCGCGTACGCGCGCTCATCCTCACCAGCACGCGCGCCACGGCCGACACGCCCGAGGCGCGCGAGAAGCGCATGCGCCTCATCGCCTACGTGCGGGAGGAGGGCGTGGAGGCACTGGCGTCGCGCCAGCTGCGCGCGATGGTTGGCGAGACCACGTTCACGTCCCGTCCCGAGCCGCTCGAGGAATTGCGGCGCCTCATGGCCGACGCGCCGCTGGAAGGCGTGGTGGGTGGACTGCAGGCGATGGCCGACCGTCCCGACTCCACCGCGTTGCTGGCGACACTGGAGACGCCGACGCTCGTCATCGGCGGCGCCGAGGATACGTTCACGTCTCCGGCCGAGCTCGGGGCGATGGCCGCCGGGATCCCGAACGCACGCCTCGAGCTGATCGCCACCGCGGGCCATGTGTGCGCCTTCGAGCGGCCCGCCGCCTTCAACCACCTCGTCGCGGAATTCCTCGAGCGGCTGATTTCAAATTGAGGAGTCGTCAGCGCGCCTGAAGCGTCGTCAGCGCGCCTGAAGCGTCGCCGACCCACTCGAGGAGTCGAGCGTTCGCTCGAGGAGTCGACGGTTCGCGCTTGAGCATTGGCGGCGGTCCGGCGAGCTTTCGAGGATACCATCCACCCTCTCGTCACGCCGATGCCCGCTTCCCCCGCCGACAGCAGCAACCCCTCCGCCGCACCCGATCTCGCTCTTTCGGAGACGGAGCGCAGCCGGAGCGCGCGCATCGGCAGCGTGCTCTTTCGCCATCGCGGCTGGCTGCCGGTGCCGTTCCTGTTCATCCCGCTCGTCGTACCCGGCCGAGCGAGCGCATGGAACTGGATCGTCGGCTTCGTTCTCATCGCCGTCGGTGAGGCCATCCGCCTGGCTGGCGTGGCAGCCGCCGGCACCGTGACGCGACGTCGCTCGCGCACCGTGCAGCGCCTCGTCACGTACGGGATCTTCTCGTGGATGCGGAACCCGCTCTACGTCGGAAACTTCCTCATCTGGATGGGCTTCACCGTGATCTCCGGGGTGCTCTGGTTCATCCCGGTGGCGATCGTGCTGTTCGCCATCGAGTACACGCTGATCGTGCGCTACGAGGAGGGCGTGCTCGAATCCATCTTCCGCGAGGAGTACCTCCGCTACCAGGCGCGGACGCCGCGCTGGATCCCCCGCCCGCCCGGCACCCGCGAGACGGGCGAGCACCACTGGGGCGAAGCGTGGCACTCGGAGCTCTCGACGTTCATGCAGTACGCGGTGCTTACCGTCGCGTTCGTGCTGAAGCATCGGTTTGGGTGGTAACGCACCGGCGAGTACCGCGTACTTCGTACTTCGTACCGAGACCCGCCGGGCTGCCCCAGCAATGTGCCGACACCCCGTCTCGGCGCAGCGCTCCGTGCCGGCCCCGCATTGCTGGGGCCCGGATGTCGGTCTCCGTACGAAGTACTTCAGTACGCAGTACTCGTCGTTGCAGTAGCCGTCCCCTACCCAACCCTCTCAACCAGGTACCCGGTAAGCTCGTCGAACGAGGTCGCCACGAATTCCGCCTCGCTCGGCCCGCCGCTGCGCACCACGTCGAGCCGGATTGCCCGGAAGCCGGCCGCCAGTGCGCCACGCACGTCGGTGCGCTCGTTGTCGCCCACGTGGATGATCTCGTGCGGCGGGACGCCGAGCGTCTCCACCGCGGCGGAGAAGATCTCGGGGCGCGGCTTGGCGTGGCCGACGTCCATGGAGTAGATCGTGGCGGCGAAGAGCTTCCGCGCGCCGTCCTTCTCCAGCAGGCGATCCTGCGCGCGACCTGACGCGAAGCCCGTGTCGCTGATCACGGCGAGCGAGGTGCGGCGGCTCAGCGTCCGCAGCGTCTGCCACGCGCCGGGCAGCATCGCGGGAGGGAGCATGAGCAGCGCGTTGTCGACTGCATCCACCGCCGCGGCCACGTCCCGGCAATTCTCGCGCGGCGTCACCGCGGCGTGCTCGAGGATCCAGCGCAGCCGCTCCAGCGTGGTGTAACCCCGCTGCTCCTCGCTCCACCAGCGGTCCGCTTCGCGGCCCGACGCTTCGTAGAGCGCGCGCAGCTGGTCTTCGGGAAGCTCGCGTCCGTAGGCACCGAGCAGCGCGCCCACCGCGGTGCGCCGGAGCGCGACTCGCTCAGGGTGGGCACCACCCTCGTACAGCGTGTCCCAGTAGTCGAATGTGACGGCGCGGATCACGACGCGCCTCCTGCGATCGTCGGCCTAGCGGGTGGGCCGGCCCGGCGGGTTGTCGCTCTTGAAGACGTCGCGGTTGAGCTGGACGTACTGCTTGAGCTGCGCCGGCACGTCCTCCTCGGGGAAGATCGCCGTCACCGGGCATTCCGGCTCGCACGCGCCACAGTCGATGCACTCGTCGGGATGGATGTAGAGCTGCTCCGGTCCTTCGTAGATGCAATCGACGGGACAGACGTCGACGCACGCCTTGTCCTTGGTGTTGATGCAGGCTTCGGTAATGACGTAGGGCATGCTGGCCTCGGGTGGTGCAACCTATGACGGAATGGATCCAAGATAATGGGAAAGTAGGGCGGTAGGTGAGTAGGTGGGAATGTGGGAGGAAATCGGAAAAGGTCCGATCGGCACTACCGATCGGACCCCATCATCGAGCGGTTCCTGACCTTCTCACCTACCCACCTACCCACCTACTCACCTTCTCACCTACCCCCTCCACGGTGGCGCCGCCCCCGGCTTCCGCTTCAGGTCCGGGTTCTCCCGGAACAGCGTGCACGTCCGGCCGATCGTCTGCACCACGTCGGCGCCAAGGCGCTCGGCCAGCTGGTGCGACGCGTCCTTCGCCGACACCTCCGTCGTCTTCGCCAGCGCCACCTTCACCAGCTCGCGCGTGCGGAGCGCGTCGTCCAGCGTCTGCACCAGGGCGTCGGTGAGTCCCTGATGGCCCACGTGCACCGACGGCGTCAGGTGGTGGGCTTCGGCGCGAAGCTCAGCGCGCTCCTTTGACGAGAGTGTCATGCGCGGCGTACTCGAGGAGGAAGAGCGGATACGGGTTGATCG
>DASTGQ010000011.1:0-6731 GCA_035718985.1 Gemmatimonadaceae bacterium | reverse complement strand
ACGCCCGAAGGATCCTCGACGACGATGATTGCGCTGCTGTCCGGCGCGAGCGCCCATCGCACGCGCGCCGTCATGCCACGGGTCGCGCGGTTCACGACGAAGGTCGCCGGCCCCACCGGGGCTGGTGTCCATTCGCTGCGCGGAAAGACCACGCACGCACGCGCGGCGTGGGATCGCCCGCTGCTCCCGGTACATGCGGCCAGCAGCACGACCCCCATCACGCCGGCGCGCACGCGTTCACTTCGTGGCAGGTCCTGTCACGCGATAGATACTACCACCACTGTCGTCGGACACCAGCACGCTGCCGTCGCTCGCCACGAGCACGTCCACGGGACGACCCCAGCGTGAACCGTTGCTTTCCTGCCACCCGGTGATGAAGTCCTCCACGGCGACGGGTCGGTCACCACGCACCCGGATGCGCACGACCTTCGCGCCGGTCGGCACGCTGCGATCCCATGAGCCATGGAAAGCCACGAGCGCGTCGCCGCGGTAGTCGGCGGGAAAGCTCGTCGCGCGATCCAGGAAGGTGATACCGAGCGGTGCCGAGTGTGCCTGCATGCCGAGCGCGGGCGGAATAGTACGCGCGCAGCGCGCCGCATCATGATACTCCGGATTGGGAATCCGCTCGCCATAACAGTAGGGCCATCCGTAATTCCCGCCCTCGGTCAGGATGTTGATCTCCTCGGGCGGCAGGTCCTCGTGCTCCGGCCGAAGATCGTCACGCTCGTTCTGGGTGGCCCAGATGGCGCCCGTGCGGGGATTCACGGCGAGTCCGACAGCGTTCCGGAGGCCCGAGGCGAACACGCGCCTGCCCGAGCCGTCCTCGTTGAATCGCAGTACGGCCGCGCGGTCGCTCGACGTCTCGATGCAGATATTGCAGGTGGATCCCACCGACACGTACATCGCGCTGTCGTGCCCGAAGATCACGGTGCGCGACCAGTGTCCGCCGCCAGCGTCGTAGTGATTCACGTACACCGGCTCGGCCGACGCGAGGCCGTTGGCGCCGAGCGGGATGCGCACGACCCCGTCGGTGTTGGCCACCCAGAGCGCGCCCTTGTGGAAGGCGAGCCCGTGCGGCTGCCGGAGGCCGCTGACCACTTCTTCCACCCGGTCGGCCACGCCATCGTGGTTCGCGTCGGGAAGCCGGATCACCCGCCCGCGGCGTGGCTGTGTCGCGTACACCACGCCTCCGGGCCCCAGCGCCATGAAACGCACGCCGGGAAGGTCCTTCGCGAAGTAACGCACGGAGAAGCCGCCGGGCACGGACAGCTTGCCCTCCAGCGTGCTGGCACGACCCGTGGTGTCGAGTGTGATGGCCGGTGCGGGAGTGCGGTACGCACCACCAATGCCGAGCGCCGGTACCAGGCCGCATACGGCGAACAGGGAAAGTCGAGTGAGATGCATGAGGTTCAGCCTGCGTGATGGATGCCTGGAGTGACGCGGGAGAAGCTAGCGCACGCAGCCGGAAAGGCGAGCGGCGCGTCGCCGGCGCCTTCATCATCGGTGATATTGCAGCGATGCGATCTTTCGTCGGCGGGGCGTGCGTGCTGCTCGTTGCCCTTCAGCTCGGCGCACAGCAGCCCGCTGGCGCAGCACGCGTCGCGCAGTCACGCGATACCACGGGTGCCGACTCCGTGCGCGCGCAGCAGCTCGGGCGCATCGTCGTCTCCGGGGCGCGTCTCGCGCCCTCAGCGGATCCGCGACTGCCGCGCAGCGTCCAGCGCATCGGACTTCCACCCGTCTCGCGCGAGCGAACGACCACGGAGATACTGGCCAAGTTGCCCGGCGTCAGCACCTCGAATGACCAGGGAACGCGCGCGCAGCCCTCGTTCGACGTGCGGGGCTTCACCCTCTCGCCCGTGGTCGGCGCACCGCAGGGCGTGAGTGTCTTCCTCGACGGCGTGCGCGTCAACGAGCCCGACGCGCAGGAGGTGAACTTCGACCTGCTGCCGATGGACGCCGTCGCGAGCGCCGAGCTCCTCAGCGGGCCGTCGTCGGTGTTCGGCAAGAACAGCCTCGCCGGAGCCCTCCTGCTCCGTACGGCGCGCGGGACCGCGGAGCCGGAGCTGCACGGCGAGCTTGGCGTCGGCAGCTTCGGCGAGCGTGAGGGACATGTGCGCGCGAGCGGGATGCTGGGCGGCACGGATGGCCTGTTCCTCGTGTCGGCGAGCGGGGACGACGGTTACCAGCAGCGTTCCGGCGCGCGAACGCGCCAGGCGTTCGCCAATCTCGGCCGTCGCAGTGACGCCTCCGACATCGGGCTGTCACTCCTCGTCGCACGGGATCGGCTGTACGAGGCGGGCTCCCTGCCCGAGAGCTGGCTCGCCGTAGCGAGGCGCGCCAACTATACGGGTGGCGATTTCTTCCATCCGCGGCTCACGCAGCTCTCCGCGCACGGAAGCTGGCAGGTGAGCGGCATGGCGCTCCGTTCCACGGCATTCGTCCGCCGCAACGCGATCGAACAGCTCAACGTCAACGCCGGCAACCCCGATACGCATGCCTTCGTCACCAATGGCTCCGCCGGAGCCACCGCGGAACTGAGCGCATCGACCACGCTCGCCGGACGCCCGCTCGCGCTGTCGGTGGGCGCCGAGGCAACGCGCGCGCGCGTGAGCTACCTGGTCAATGCGGAACCGAATGCCGAATCGCCGACGCTCCCGCCCGACTGCGCTCCGGCGCCGGACGGCGCGTCCGCGCTCTGCGAGGATGCACGCGTGAACAGTGACGACGCCGGCCTGTACGCGCAGAGTATTCTCCAGGTGACGCCCCGCCTCGCCGCGACGCTGTCGGCGCGTGGCGACTATTCGCGCGTCCCCTTCCGCGACCTGCGCGATCCCGCCAACGACGGCACGAGCGTCTTCACGCATCTCTCGCCCGAGCTGGGAATCACGTACACGGTCGCGCGCCTGCGCGCGTACGCGTCGGCGGGGAGCGGATTCCGGGCACCCGCGGCACTCGAGCTGGCGTGTGCCTCTCCCGAAGCGGCGTGCCCGCTTCCCTTCTCGCTCGGCGACGACCCTCCGCTACGTCCCGTCGTCGCCTGGAGCTTCGAGAGCGGCGGCGAGTGGTCGAGCGGCACGGGCACTACCCTCGCGCTCTCGCTGTTCGATACCGAGGTGCACGACGAGATCGCGTTCGCCAGCACCAGCGGGGTGTCGGGCTACTTCACCAACGTGCCGCGCACGAGGCGGCGTGGCATGGAGACGCGCTTCTCCCTGCTGCTGCCGGCCACGTCGCGGCTGTTCGGCTCATGGACGCTCGTGGATGCGACGTACCGCTCCGCAATCACGCTCGCCTCGGCGCTGGACGAGAACGAGGTGGCACCGGGCGATCACTTCGCCCTCTCGCCTCGACATCGCGGCACGCTCGGGCTCACGACCACGCAGATGATCGGTGGTGCAGCGCTGGAAGCGACGTTCTCCGCGCGTGGTGCCTCGTCCGCCTGGCTGCGCGGGGACGAAGCCAATACGCAGCCGCCACTCCCCGGCTACGTCGTCGCGGATCTCTCGACCGCGCTCCAGCTCGGACGGTTCACGCTCTCGGGAAGCGTGCAGAACGTGTTCGACCGGAAGTACGAGATCTACGGCGTCTATGCCGAGAATTCCAAGGGCGCGTATGGAAGCGTCACGCCAGCGACACCGACCATCGAGCGCTTCCTCACGCCGGCGTACCCGCGGACGGTGCGCATCGGACTCGGGTTCTGAGGCAGCAGCTTCGAGGGATGGACGTCAGCCGCGGCTGAGCAGCGCCTGGATCCCGTCCCACTCGATGTTTCCCCCGCTGAGCAGTGTCACCGTCTTGCCGCTGTCCCTCACTGCTCCGGTGAGCAGTGCCGCGATGGTGATCGCGCCGCTCGGTTCGGCGACGAGCTTCATGCGGTCGAGCAGCATTCGCATCGCCCCGGCGAGTGCGGAATCCTCCACCTGCACCACGTCGTCGAGGAAGCGCTCGTGATGGGCGAAGGTGATGCCGCCGACCTCCACCGCGAGCAGTCCATCCGTGAGGCCGGCGTGCGCCGGAATGCGTACCGGACGCCCAGCCGCACGAGCCTTCGAGAGCTTGGGCGAACCGCTGGGCTCCACGCCAATGATGCGCGCCGTCGGCACGAGCAGCTTGACCGCCGTCGCCACCCCGGCGCTGAGGCCGCCGCCGCCAACCGGCACGAGCACCGTCTCGACATCCGGTTTGTCCTGCGCGATCTCCAGCCCTGCCGTGCCCTGGCCGGCGATGATCCACTCGTGGTCGTAGGGCGGCACCATCGTCAGCCCTTTGGCCTCCATCAGCTCGACGGCGCGCTCGTAGCGATCCTGCGTCGTGGTTCCCGCCAGCTCCACCCGCGCGCCGAGGCGCTCGGCGCCGCCGCGCTTGGCGGCCGTCACGGTGGTGGGCATGACGACCACCGCCTTCACCCCGAACAGCTTCGCGGCGAGCGCCACCGCCTGCGCGTGGTTGCCGGAGGACGGCGCGATCACGCCGCGTGCGCGCTCGCCAGCCGTGAGTTGCGCGAGGAAGTTGTATGCGCCACGGAACTTGAACGCGCCTCCCCGCTGGAGCATCTCCGGCTTGAGGAGCACCTCGAAACCGAGCTGCTCGGAGAGCGAGTCGAACGGCAGCAAGGGAGTCCTCACCGCCACCGGCGCGATGCGCGCTGCCGCGGCCTGGAGATCGGAGAGCGTGACGAGGTCGGACATGGAACGGTTTCTCGGTGCGTCGGTTTTTCGGTGAACGGCCCGCTCACGGAAAGTCCGCTGCAGCGATCGCCCAGTCAACCGGAGGGCGGGAAGGTGGGGATGTCGGGATGCGAGAAGGTCGGGATACCGGTAGTTACCGGCCTCCCGACCTTGGGTCCTTCGGTACTTCCGTCCTTCGGTCCTTCGGTCCTCCGGTCCTCCGGTCCTCCGGTCCTCCGGTCCCTAGAACCGGAATCCAAGTGTCAGCGGAACGCTGGTCCAGCTGCTGCCGTTCACGCTGATGTGCTTGTAGCGCGCATCGAGGCGCATTCCGATCGGGCCGAGGCCGAAGTCGATGCCGCCGCCGGCGTTGTAGCCCCAGTGGCCTTCGCTCTGTGAGCCGCTGTTCGTGCCATCGCTCGCCGAGACCTTGAGGTTCGAGTAGCTCGGGCCCGCGGTGATGTACGGATGGAAGAGCGGGAGGGGCAACACCGTCACCACGGCGTTCAGGTTGAAGCCGAGGTCTGACGTGTGGGCGGTGATCCCCGTGCCACCGAGGCCCTGCATGCCGAAGCGCGCATAGCTGCCCTCGGCGCGGAGGCCGATTGGCATCACGGGCACGTGCATGTCCAGTGCGCCGCCAACGGTGAAGCCGGCATTGAGGCCGTTGCTCGCGTCGCCAGTGGGCATCACGGCTCCGCCGAACAGGGTGATCGAGGGGATCTGTGCACCGGCGGCGCCGGCGGCGAGGAGCAACATCGCGACGGGAACGAGCAGTCTGATGCGCATGGAACTCCGGACGAAAAGGGGGGTGCCCTGCCTCCGGGAGTGGGGGCCGAGGGCGATGCGTCCGGCTTTTCGACGACCCGGGGGGTTCGCGGTAACGGGCCCCTAGGCGAAGATGCGGTTCTTCCCGGTGTTCTTCGCCTTGTACATGGTGCGATCCGCCTCCTGGAGGAGGATGTCCGGGGAGACGGGATCGGTCCCGCGGGCGAGGGCGACCCCGATGCTGATCGTCAGGTCCATGTCGCTCGTGGCGCCACCGAAGTGGAAGTCGACCACCTTGCGACGGATGCGCTCGGCGAAGGTGAGGGCCCCCTGCCACCCCGTATCGGGAAGGACGATCACGAACTCGTCACCGCCGACGCGCGCCACCGCGTCGGTGTCGCGCGCCGTGGCCTTCATGATGTCGGCCAGCTCGCGGAGGACGATGTCGCCGAACGGGTGTCCGCGTTCGTCGTTGATCTTCTTGAAGTCGTCGACGTCGATCGCCAGCACGGCGACGGAGGAGCCGCGCCGCTTGGCCTGGCGCCACTCGGCCTGCAGTCGCGTCTCCAGCGCCCGCCGGTTCAGGCAGCCGGTGAGCGGATCGCTGCCCACCTGCTCGGCGAGGCGCGATCGCATGGACTCGAAGCTGCGCGCGAGGAGGGTGAGGTCGTCCGGGCGTCGTTCCACGCCGACGGGGAGCGCGGGCGCGAGGTCGCCGTCCTCGATCAGCTTGCAGAAGAGCCGCAGCCGGTTCATGCGCGAGCGGAACTCGCCGTACGCAGCGATGAGCACGCCGGTGACGAGCGCGAACAGCCCGATCGTGAACGCGACCTGCGCGCCGGCGGGGCGCGGGCCGGCCATGTGCGGCGGCAGCACGAGGGCGACGGCCAGGTACGCCGCCCCGGCGAGGACCGCCGCATAGGTCCCGAGGCCCCAGCCGAAGTAGAACACCGCCAGCTGCACGACGAGCGCCGCCGCGATGAGGATTCGCACAGCGTCGGTCGGTGCGCCGCTGGTCCAGATGATGGCCGCGATGCCTGCCACGTCGGCGGTGACGAGCACCGCCGGGATGCGCCAGCGATGCACCGTTCGAGCGCGGCGCACCACCATCGTGGCGAGCAGGACACACGCCAGGTACAGCACCGAGGTGATGGCCAGCGGGCGGATCATGAACGCCCAGCTTTCCCGCCCGAAGGCGAGTGACATGACGACGAACGTCGCCAGCCCGATGTAGCGCACCCAACGCTGCCAGAGCAGGGCATCGCGCACGAGCGCCTGCCGGTCGTGGCGAAG
>DASTGQ010000010.1:0-6060 GCA_035718985.1 Gemmatimonadaceae bacterium | reverse complement strand
CCACCATGGGCCGCCGGCTCCCGGCCGAGCAGCTCGCCGCCCACGCGCGTGGCATGGCCCAGATGGCGGATCGCTGGGCGGACCTGTTCATCCGCGCGGGGTGCCAGCCGACGTTCGTCCGGGACCTCCACGCGGCGGTCGACGCGCTCCTCGCGACGCTGCACGAGCGCGCCCAGCACCGGGCGGAGGTGCACGGGGCCACGGTGGCCATTTGCACCGAGCTCGCCCGCGCGCGGAAGGTGGTCCAGGTGATTGATGGGTTCCTGCGCTCGGCGCTGGCGCACGAGCCGGATCGCCTCGCGGGCTGGAACTCGGTGAAGCGCGTGCCGCGGGTGCCGCGACGGTCCAATGTGAGCGACGTCGCGCAGAAGGACGCCGTGCAGGCCGAGGAGGTCGTACAGGTCGTGGCGGCCGCGGAGGTAATGCGCGTCGAGGACCTGGACGAAGTGGAAACGGACGAGGTGGTGGAGGCGGTGGCGGTCGTGACCGCGCCGTCGCATGCCTCGAGCTTCGTCGCGCGCCTCCTGCCGGCGCTGTTCGGATCGCGACGGGTGTCGCCGAAACCGCTGCTCGTGGCGGCGGCGTTACAGGGTGTCAGTGAGCGGACCGATGGCGGCGAACAGGATGACCCGGTGTCGCGCAGGCCTCAGCGCACGTCGCCGAGCAGGAAGCGCCACTCGTCGAGGTACGCCGGTGTCCCGTCGGCGAGACGTGGCGTCGCGCCGTTCCCCACCACGCTCGGGTGGTACGGATTCGCTGACCGCGCCGCCTCTGGCTCCAGCGTGAGCACGCGGACGTGCGACGACGGGATGCCGAGCGCCCGGTAAGCCTCGGCGATGATCGGCGCCGTCGCCTCGCGCTCGTGGTACGCGGCGAACCAGTCGTCGGGCGGCGTCGCGCCCGAGCCGCGGCGTACCCACGGGGCGAGCGTGTGCTGTCGTCCGTAGTTGTCCCACGGGCTGGAAAAAAGGATCGCGCGCGCCACGCGCGTGCGCTGCGCGATGTACGCCGCCATCCCCGCACCTTGTGACAGGCCGGACACCGCGATGCGCGGCCAGTTCGGTTGCCCGTTCACGAGGTACTGTTGCCACCCGTCGACGGGATGCTGGCGCGCGAGCATGACGAGCAGCGACGTCAGCCGGTTGACGACGGATTCCTCCGGCCTGTCGTCGATCAGTGACGTGACATCGTCGCCGAAGATGCGCTTGCGGCGCACCTTCTCCGAGCAGCTGGGCTCCGGATCACGCGGACAGAGGGCGGCCACCCCCGGCTCGTCGTCGTACGCCAGCCCGATCACGCGGTAGCCCTGCCGCGCGGCGACGTTGGCGAAGTCGCTCGTGTTCTGCGGACGGCCACCGGTGCCCGGCAGGAAGACCAGCAGCGGAGCGCTGTCCCTCACCTGGGGGGCGAACACGACGTAGTTGGGCTCGTCGAAGCGACGGATGGTGGAATCCGCTGCCGACGGAGCAATGCGGTAGGTGACGAGATCGATAGCGCGCGCTGGCTGCTGGGCATCGGCGCGCCCCGCGAGCACGACCAACGCCGCGAGCGCCAATGAACGCGCATGGCGAGATGGGCTCATGGACGCTGAATTGCGCGCGCGGCGCATCTTTCGCAAGACGCATCGGGCATGACAGAGCCAGCCGTGAATTTTTCCTCCGCCCAGGTCCTCGAGGAGCAGTCGCCCTACGCGCCGCCGCTCCAGAACCCGCTCCCGCGCGCGGTGACGCGCCGCAACTTCTACGAGCTCCTGGACGGCGAATGGAAGTTCGAGCTCGACCTCAAGGACGAAGGCCTGCGTGAAGGGTGGGCGATCCAGCACCAGTTCACCGACACCGCCGTGTGGCCGGGCTCGGTGGAGTCGCACATGGCCGCCGCCAAGGTCGAGCAGTACGTGCAGATGGACGAGCGGGAAGACGAGGCCGCGCGGGCGAAGCTCCCGCCGCCGCCGGCGCCGTGGCAGGACAAGGTCATCGCGTGGTACGAGCGCGAGTTCACCCTTCCCGATCGTTCCACGCTCCCGCCGAGCTCGCTCTTCCAGATCACCTTCGGCGCGTGCGGCTACGAGACGCGCATCTGGTTGAACGGCCACCCGCTGCGCACGATCGACGGGGAGGAGGTGCACTACGGCGAGTGGACGTCGTTCTCGTACGAGCTTCCCGACAACCTGCTGCGCGAGACCAACCGGCTGACGGTGCGGATCGAGGATTCGCTCGACGCCGAGATCACGCGAGGGAAGCAGGAGTCACACATCTACAAGCGCGGCGGGATCTGGTACCAGACCTACTCGGGCGCGACCCGCAGCACCTGGGTGGAAGTCGTGGAGCGCAACCGGCTGCGCTCGCGCATCGGCGCCGTCGCCACGGTGGAGGACCGCTTCGCGCGCTTCAACGTGACGACGCGAATCCACGACCCGGGCGAGTACACGATCCGCCTCAGCGTGTTCGAGACCAGGGACCCCCAAGGTGAATCACTGGCGACCGCGGACTTCAGGCTCACCCTGGGTCCCGGCCAGAAGCGCCAGCGGCTGCCGCTGGAGATTCCGGACGCCAAGCTCTGGTCCCCGGCGCAGCCGAACCTCTACCTCCTCGTCGCCGAGCTGATCGACGCCGAAGGACGCTCGGCGCAGCTGCAGACCCAGTTCGGCCTGCGGAAGATCGAATCGCGTGGCTGCTGCATCTTCCTCAACAACGAGTCCATCTACCTCGACGGCATCCTCTATCAGCCGGCGACGGCAACCTACGAGGAGATGCGAAGCCACTTCGTGGCCATGAAGGCGCTCGGCTGCAACCTCGTGCGCGTGCACATCGCCGGCGTCGACCCGCGCATCTACAACCTCGCCGACGAGATGGGCCTGCTGCTCTGGGTGGAGGTACCGAGCCCGCACAGCTCCACCAACATCAGTCGCAGGAACCACCGCGCCGAGCTGCTGCGGATGCTGTCGGTGGCGGAGACCCATCCGTCGATCTGCATCTGGAGCCTGTACAACGAGGACTGGGGCGCGCAGGACATCGCGACGAATCCCGAGACCCGGCGCTACATCGTGGAGATGTACCACTACCTCCACCTCGAGTATCCACAGTTCCTCGTCGTGGACGATGACGGGTGGCACCACATCTCCGAGGAAGGGCGACTGAAGTCCGACCTGCTCACGGCGCACCTGTACACGCCCGAGCTCGAGCGCTGGGGCGAGCTGCTCGATCGGCTTCGCGCGGGCGAGACGGACAACGTCGCGGTCGAGCCGCTGGTCGTCGGTGACCCGTTCTTCCTGCGCGGACACGTCCCGATCGTGATCAGCGAGTGGGGCGGCTTCGGTTTTTCCGACTACGGCGGTCCCAAGGACGCCGAGGCGAGGACGGAGAAGATCATCGCGTTCAAGAAGGAGCTGAGACGCGGCGGCTTCGCCGGCGACGTCTACACCCAGGCGACCGACGTCGAGGACGAGCGCAACGGCCTCATCGACGCGGCGACCGGCGCGCTGCGCGTGCCGGCCGGATTGCTCGCCACGCGCTGAGTCAGCGTGAGTCGAGCGCGAAGGCGACGTACGTCCCGCCGCTCTTCGCGCCGTTCTTGCCACCGCCACAGGCGATGACGACGTACTGCACGCCGTCCACCATGTACGTGGACGGCGTCGCGTTCCCCGCGGCGGGGAGCTTCGCGCTCCAGAGCAGCCTGCCCGTCCTCTTGTCGAAGGCGCGGAAGGTGTTGTCGTACGTCGTGGCGCCGATGAACAGCAGGCCGTTCTGCGTGACGATGGCGCCGCCGTAGTTGTCGGTGCCGGTGTTGCGGAGGCCCTGCGCGGCGAGCTTCGGGTACACGCCGAAGGGAATCTTCCAGCGGATCGTGCCGGCATTGAGGTCGATCGCGCTCAGCGTCCCCCACGGCGGCTTGATGGCGGGATAGCCTTCGTTGTCGAGGAAGATGTCGAAGTACGCGTTGCGGTACGGCACGCCGAACTTGTCCGGCCCCGCGCCCGCCGACGAGTCGTGGCCGGTGAGCAGATAGTTGGTGATGTCGGTGATCGCCTTCCCCTCGAGCGCGCTGCCGAAGGCGGGCATGCGGCCGGTGCCTTCGCGGATGATCTGCATGATCTGCTCGCGCGAGCGACGCTGCCCCACGTCCACGAGCGCCGGCGCCATCGCCGAGCCGCGGCGGTTGTCGCCGTGGCAGCTGGCGCAGTTGGCGGCGTAGAGCGACTTGTCGCTCCGCGGCACGAGCTTGAGGAGCCACGCCATCTCGTTGGCGTTCACGTAGAGCAGGCCAGTCTCCGGATCGAACGCCGGCCCGCCCCACTCGCCGCCGCCGTCCACGCCGGGAAAGACGATCGTGCCCTTCAGGTTGGGCGGATCGAACGGATCGTTGGTGCCATACTCGTTGAACAGCTTCACCGCCGCAGCGTGCGCGGCGGGCGTGCGCGTGGTGAGGTCGGCGCGGGTGATCCGCTGCCGAGTGAAGGGCGGGGGCGACGCCGGGAAATGCTGCGTCGGAGACGTCACGTCGCCGGGGAGCACCGCCTTGGGCATGGCGCGATCCACCACGGGAAAGAGCGGCGTGCCGTGCACGCGGTCGAACACCCACACGTGCCCCGTCTTGGTGATCTGCGCAACGGCGGGAATGATGTTGCCGCCGTGCTTCACGGTGACGAGCACGGGCGCCGCGGGGAGGTCGCGGTCCCAGAGGTCGTGATGCAGCACCTGGTAGTGCCACACGTGCCTCCCCGTGCGCGCGTCGAGCGCGATGACGCTGTTGGCGTAGAGGTCGTCGCCGACGCGGTTGCCGCCGTAGAAGTCGTAGCTCGCCGAGCCGGTGGCGACGAACACCATGGCGCGCGCGGAATCGAGCGTGACGCCGCTCCACGCGTTGACGCCGCCGGCGATCTTCCACGCGTCCGGCGGCCACGTCTCGTAGCCAGGCTCGCCGGGGTGCGGGATGGTGTGGAAGCTCCAGCGCAGCGCGCCGGTCTTCACGTCATACGCGCGGATGTCGCCCGGCGCACTCGGCAACGCTTCCGGCACCGTGCTTCCCATGATGAGCAGCCCGTCGAACACGACACCAGGCGTGCTCGCGCTGACGGACAGCCCCTCCACGGGGCGGCCGAGCCCCGCGCGCAGGTCCACCCAGCCGCTGTCGCCGAAGGAGCGGATGGGCTTTCCCGTACGGCGGTCGAGCGCGTAGAGGCGGTTGCGATAGTTGAACAGCACGCGGTCGCCCGTGACGACCACGCCCCGATGCCGGATGCGCGATGTCGGGGGCGCGCCGTTGTTGGGGTCGAAGCTCCACAGCTCCTTTCCCGTGGCCGCATCGAGCGCGAAGATGCGGAGCTTCGGGCTCGTGCCATAGAGCACGCCGTCGATGACGACGGGATTGGTCTGCATCTCCGAGCCTTCGAAGTCGTCGTGGGTGTCATACGTCCACGCCACCTTCAATTGCTTCACGTTGGCCGGGGTGATCTGGCCGAGCGTGGTATAGTGCGAGTGGTCGTCACTGCCGCCGTAGACGGGCCAGTTGGCGGATTGCTGGGCGGAGGCAGCGTGGCTTGCGAGGACGCAGAGAGCGAGCGCGACGGAGTGGGGCAGGACCGAGTTGGGCATCGGATGCGCGAAGGTGCCGGGAGAGAATGGACGTCGCGCAGATTCTACGGCTGGTGACTGAAAGGGCAACGCTCGCGAAGGGACCCGGAACGAAGCGCGGCGGGCAACCGTGCCGCCGCGCTTCGTGAGCCTACTTCCAGGGACCCTGTGAGGCCGAGTCGGCCGCTGCCTCGACCCGCTCCGTGTAGTCGTCCACCGACTCGTCGTCGGCACGGGTGGGAAGCGCGAACAGCGGGCTGTCCGGCTTCTGCGGCCGCTGGCCCGTGCGCACCGGCTCGTCCACCATCAGGTCGCCGCCGTGCTGCTCGACGATCGACTCGAACCGTTCGATCGCCTCGCGCAGGGTGACGAGTGCTTCACCGCTCTCGTCGCCGAACAGCCGAACGCCACGGCGACCAAGCCAGGCAGCATTCTCCTCCGAGGCTCGGCGCTGGAAGGCATCGGACGATTCCGCCTGTCCGCCAGGCTG
>DASTGQ010000009.1:0-3408 GCA_035718985.1 Gemmatimonadaceae bacterium | reverse complement strand
GCACCCCAGCCGCGGCGGCAGCGCTGCCCGGTGAGATCTCCATGACCCGGATGGTGCCATCGGCGTCCGCCATGGTGGACACGCCGATGCGCGGTGCGCTGTCGCGCTGGATGCGGAGTCCGACCGTGCGCAGCGCGGCCGTCCATGGGTATGGTTCGCGGCCGTCCACGTAGCGACGGCTGAAGTCATCGAACGACCGGCCATTGGCGGCGCGGCTCACCGCGCCCCAGAAGTCAGCGCTCGTGAAGCCGCGTCCCTGCTTGTATGTGGTCTGGTAAAGCTCGCGCATCACCGTGTCGAGCGACTTCGCGTTGTTGCTCGCGTCGCGGATGGTGATGTCGAGCAGCAGGCCGGCGAGCGAGCCCTTGGGATAGTAGCTGTACTCGGTCCCGTCGCGCGGATGGATCCACGTGTTGAGCGACGCGTCCTCGAGCGCGAAGGGTATCGTGTTCTCGATCTCGCCGATCTTCGCCGCGGTCAGGGCGTAGAAGCCCGCGGGGTCGATCAATCCGCCTCGCACCTCGGCGAGGTCGGCGTAGTAGTCGGTGACGCCCTCGCTCACCCAGAGCCACGGGGTGGGCTGCGGACGATCATAACGATACGGCACCATCTCGGCGGGGCGCAGTCGCTTGACGTTCCAGGCGTGAAAGATTTCGTGCGCGTAGAGCGACGGCTGGAAGTCACTGCCGATGGCCATCGGGCTCACCACATCCACGTGGCTGGCCGAGTGCTCGAGACCACTCGCCCCCGGATAGGTGGAGTCGGCGATCTGGATGAGGGTGTAGCTGCTCCACGGCACTTCGCCGAAGACGAGCACTTCGGCCGGGACGACGCGCTCGAGCTGTTGCCAGGCCACCGCGCGTCGCTCGCCGGAGACGCTGCCCGAGGGATAGGTCGCGAGGCGCACGGTGCGTCCCGATATCGTCGCGCTGTCGAGGTCGAATGCCCCGAAGACAACCGGCATGTCCACCAGCTCGTGGTAGGTGGCCGCGCGGTAGTGGCGGGGCTCGCCGGCCGGTGTCATGCTCGTGGCGACGCGAAACGTCGGATCGGTGCTCACGCTCATCGTGGCTGGGAAATCCAGCGAGCGGCCTTCGGGATAGAGGAAGAGATTGGTGCCGTTGAACAGCGCGAAGTCGGGCCTGGTCCACGACATCGCGTTGTCGAGCGAGTCGGCTTCGTAGTCGAACTGCACCGTCACGCGCCCTGCTCCACTCGGCCGCACCCGCCAGGTGTCGTAGTCAAGCTTGTCCCAGCGGAGCTCCGTACCGTTCTGGGAGGCGCGGAAATCCGAGACCCAGCGCGCGAAGTTGCTGATCTCGTACGCGCCCGGCGTCCACGCAGGCAGGGAGAGCACCACAGCGCCAGAGCCGGTGACGTCGAAGGTCGTGGTGACGTGCAGGCGCCGCATGGCGAGCGCGGGCCGATCGGCGCTGACGTCGTAATGCAGGTTCGAGATCGGCGCGGAAAGCGAGGAGTCGGCAGAGCCCTGGGCGTGCACGCCCGGCACGAGGACGACGCACAGGGCAAGGGCGGAGAGCACGCGGCAGCCGAGCCGCGACGTTGACGAGTGCAGGTGCATGGCGTTGACCCGGCGAGCGCTGGAATGTGGAGGGACAATCATCCCGGAATGCCAGCCGGGAAGCAAGTCACCGGCCCGCCTATCTACCCGCGCCCCCACCCTTCCATATATTCGCGCATGACCATCCCCCAGCATACCACGGACGCCACGGCGTTCCGGCCGTACGTGCCGCCCACCGAGGCGCCGAAGGAGTTCAGCATCGGCGCCATCGTCCTCGGCGTCCTGCTCGGACTCGTGTTCGCCGCGTCGAGCATCTACCTGGCGCTGAAGGTCAGCCTCACCGTGAGCGCGTCGATTCCGATCGCCGTCCTCTCCATCACGATCTTCCGCTACATCTCGCGCGCGTT
Organism: Gemmatimonadaceae bacterium; assembly: GCA_035718985.1. Classification (GTDB taxonomy): domain Bacteria; phylum Gemmatimonadota; class Gemmatimonadetes; order Gemmatimonadales; family Gemmatimonadaceae; genus AG11. Next base: position 1,479 of record DASTGQ010000009.1, on the reverse strand, counting down.
CGGCGCGGAGCCGGCGACGATCCTCCAGAACAACCTCGTGCAGACCACCGGCTCGGCCGGCGAGTCCATCGCCGCCGGGATCGCGTTCACCCTCCCTGCCCTGCTGCTCCTCGGCTACGAGCTGCCGTGGACGAAGGTGATGGCGATCGGGATCGTGGGCGGACTGCTCGGCGTGTTCTTCCTCGTGCCGATTCGCCGCAGCCTCATCGTCAAGGAGCACCACAACCTCAAGTATCCCGAGGGCACCGCCTGCGCCCAGGTGCTCATCGTGGGCGAGGAGCGTGGCGTCCAGGCGAAGACCGTGTTCATGGGCTTCGGCCTTGGCGCGGCGTACAAGTTCCTCAACGCCGGGCTGCACCTGTTCCTCGAGGTGCCGAAGCGCGCCTTCACCAGCCACCTCGCGAACGGCCAGACGCAGCTCTTCGGCGAGATGCAGGCGGAGATCAGCCCCGAGCTCACGGGAGTGGGCTACATCATCGGTCCGCGCATCGCGGGCTACCTGTTCGCGGGCGGCCTGACCTCGTACTTCGTGCTCATCCCGGCGATCAAGTTGTTCGGCGCCGGCCTCACGACGCCGATCTTTCCCGCCACGACGCTGATCAACACGATGGATGCCGGCGAGGTGCGCGCGAATTACGTCTACTACATCGGCGCGGGCGCGGTGACGACGGCGGGGCTGATCAGCCTCGGTCGCTCGCTGCCGACCATCTGGCACGCGCTGGTCGCCGGCCTGCGGACGACGCGCTCCACAGGCGAGGGAGAAGCCGTGGCACGCACCGATCGCGACCTCTCGATGGGCATTGTGGTCGCGGGCGTGCTCGCCTGCCTCGTGGCGATGGTCGTGCTGCCGCAGATCGGGATCAACATCGTCGGCGGCATTCTCGCCGTGCTCTTCGCCTTCCTGTTCGTCACGGTGTCGAGCCGCATCACCGGTCAGATCGGCTCCTCGGCGAACCCGGTGTCGGGGATGACGGTGGCCACGCTGCTGCTCACTTCACTGATGTTCCTCGCCGTGGGCTGGGTGGGGATCGAGTATCGCGTCCTCGCCCTTTCGATCGGCGGCGTGGTGTGCGTGGCGGCGTCCACGGCGGGCGCCACATCGCAGGACCTCAAGACGGGCTTCCTCGTAGGCGCCACGCCGCGCTACCAGCAGATCGGCCTGCTCATCGGCGTCACGGCGAGTGCATTGCTCGTCGGCGGCATCATCCAGTTCCTGAACGACGCGAAGACGACCATCGTTCCGAAGAGCTATCCTGCGGTGCAGGTCTCCACGATCGACCCGGGCGAGCGGTATGCACTCGCCAACGGCCGTATGGTGAAGGCTTCAGAAGCGCCGGGCGTGCCGAGTTATCGCGTGGGGCGGCTCTACGAGCAGACCGGAGGCGCCATCGCCGGCAAGTACCTCGTGGATGATGCGGGCGCCATCAAGTACCTCGTGGATCCCGGGGTGGGTGGTCGCGAGCGGAAGAACTACGACGG
>DASTGQ010000008.1:0-7557 GCA_035718985.1 Gemmatimonadaceae bacterium | reverse complement strand
GCTTTTTTGCACCGGAGGCGGGCTATGCCCAGACGGGCGAGCACGGCGCGCAGTTGAATGAGTTCAAGTCGATGGTGCGCACGTTGCACGCCGCCGGCCTCGAGGTGATCCTCGACGTCGTGTACAACCACACGGGCGAGGGGAATCACCTCGGCCCCACGCTGTCGCTGCGCGGCATCGACAACACGGCGTACTACCGGCTGGAGCCGGACAACCCGCGCTTCTACACGGATTTCACCGGCACGGGGAACTCGCTCAACATGCAGCATCCACGGACGATCCAGCTCATCATGGATTCGCTCCGCTACTGGGTGACGGAGATGCACGTGGACGGCTTCCGCTTCGACCTCGCGCCGGTGCTCGCGCGCGAGCTGTACGACGTGGACAAGTACTCGGCGTTCTTCGACATCATGCAGCAGGATCCCACGCTCGCGCGCGTGAAGCTCATCGCCGAGCCGTGGGACGTGGGGCCCGGCGGCTACCAGGTGGGCAACTTTCCCGTGCGCTGGACGGAGTGGAACGGCAAGTATCGCGATACGGTGCGGAAGTTCTGGAAGGGGGAGCCCGAGCAGATCCCGGAGATGGCGAGCCGCATCGCCGGATCGAGCGACATCTTCTCCGGCAGCGACCGCGGCGTGTATGCCAGCATCAACTTCGTCACGGCGCACGACGGGTTCACGCTGCGCGACCTCGTGAGCTACGAGGAGAAGCACAACGAGGCGAACGGCGAGAACGGGCAGGACGGCCACAACGACAACATCAGCCGCAACTGGGGCGTGGAGGGCGAGACCGACGACCAGGCGGTGGTCGACATGCGCTACCGCCTGATGCGGACCTTTCTCGCGACGCTCATGTTCTCGCAGGGCGTGCCCATGATCTCCCATGGCGACGAGCTCGGGCGCACGCAGCAGGGAAACAACAACGCCTACGCGCAGGACAACGAGATCACGTGGGTGGACTGGGATCTCGACGACCGCGAGCGGGAGCTGGCGGCGTTCACGCGGAAGCTCATCGCCATCCGGCAGTCCCACCCGACGCTGCGGCGCCGGCACTTCTTCCGCGGCAAGGCGGTGAAGGGCTCCGAGCACAAGGACGTGACCTGGTTGCATCCGTCCGGGCACGAGCTCACGCCCGAGGAGTGGAGCGACGCGAGCGGGCACGCGCTGGGGATGCTCATCGACGGCGCGGCGACCGACGAGGTGGACGAGCGTGGACACGCCGTGCGCAGCGACACGCTGCTGCTCCTCCTCAACGGAGGCGAGCAGAACATCGGGTTCAGGCTGCCAACGCTGAACGGGGGGAAGATCTGGGTGGTGATGGTGGACACGGCGCGCCGCGAGCTGCCCGTGGTCCGCGGCTCCGAGGTGGAGGTACAGGCGCATTCGCTCATGCTGCTCCGCTTCGGCGACGACCGGCGCATCGTCGCGCCCGAGAGCGCCCGTCGCGAGCCGCTCACGCCGATGGAGCAGCACACGCCATGACCGCCATGACCGATGTCGCCCACGTCTCGACCGAGCTGCCGCCGCTGGATCGCGACGCGCGCACCGCACTGCTCGAGGGACGGCACGGGGATCCGCACCACGTGCTCGGGCCCCATGCCACCACGTTCAACGGCGAGACGGGCGTGGTGATTCGCGTGATGCAGCCCGACGCCGCCGACTGCTTCGTCGTCCGCCACGGCGTCGCCACGGCCATGCGCGCCGAGGGTGACGGGTTCTTCAGCCTGTTCCTGCGTGGGCCGGCGCTGCCGCAGCGCTACGCCCTCCGCTTCATCGCGCCCGACGGCCGCACCTGGGAGCGCGGCGATCCGTACCGCTTTCCCCCCGTGGTGGGCGAGCTGGATCTCTACCTCTTCCGCGAGGGCACGCACCGGCGGCTGTGGGAGATGCTCGGCGCGCACCTGCGCACCATGGACGGCGACGAGGGAACGGCCTTCGTGGTGTGGGCGCCGAACGCGCGCCGCGTGAGCGTGATCGGCGACTGGTGCCACTGGGACGGCCGGCAGTTTCCCATGCGCCGCCTCGGCGAGTCGGGACTGTGGGAGCTCTTCATCCCCGGCGTGGGGGCCAACGCGCTCTACAAGTTCGAGATCGCCACGCGCGACGGCGCGCTGCGCATCAAGACCGACCCGGTCGCGCGCAAGATGCAGCAGGCGCCGGCCACGGCGTCCATCGTCGTGTCCGAGCCGCAGCACTCGTGGGGCGACGAGGCGTGGATGACCGCGCGCGCCGGCCGGAACCTCGTGCGCGAGCCGGTGCACGTCTACGAGGTGCACCTCGGCTCATGGGCCCGCGTGCCGGAGGAGGGCGATCGTCCGCTCACGTATCGCGAGATCGCCCCGCGACTGGTGGAGCACGTGTCGAAGCTGGGCTTCACACACGTCGAGCTGCTCCCCGTGATGGAGCATCCGTTCTACGGGTCGTGGGGCTACCAGGTGACCGGCTACTTCGCGCCCACGTCGCGCTACGGTTCGCCCGACGACCTGCGCTTCCTCATCGACTCGCTGCACCGGGCGGGAATCGGCGTGTTGCTCGACTGGGTGCCCGCGCACTTCCCGAGGGATGACTACGCGCTGCGCATGTTCGACGGCACGGAGCTCTACGAGCACGCCGACCCGCGCCTCGGCGAGCATCCTGACTGGGCACGCTGATCTTCAACTACGGGCGGCGCGAGGTGCGCAACTACCTCGTGGCCAACGCGCTCTACTGGCTGCACGAGTTCCACGTGGACGGCCTGCGCGTGGACGCCGTGGCCTCCATGCTCTACCTGGACTACAGCCGCAAGGAGGGCGAGTGGGTGCCGAACAAGTACGGCGGCCGCGAGAACCTCGAGGCGATCGACTTCCTGCGCGAGGTGAACGCCGTCGTGTGCGACGACGCGCCCGGCTGCGTGACGATCGCCGAGGATTCCACGGCGTGGCCCGGCGTCACCCGCTCGACGAGGAGCGGAGGGCTCGGCTTCACCTTCAAGTGGAACATGGGGTGGATGCACGACACCCTCGAGTACTTCGAGAAGGATCCCATCTACCGCCGGTACCACCAGGACCTGCTCACCTTCGCCATGGTCTACGAGCACAGCGAGCACTTCATCATGCCGCTGTCGCACGACGAGATGGTGCACCTCAAGGGCTCGCTCTACGCCAAGATGCCGGGCGACCACTGGCAGAAGATGGCGAACCTGCGCGTGCTGCTTGCCTACCAGGTCACGCGGCCGGGCAAGTCATTGCTCTTCATGGGCAGCGAGCTCGCCACGCCGGACGAGTGGAACCACGACCAGTCGCTGCCGTGGCACCTGCTCGACGATCCGTCGCGTGCCGCGTTCATGGCGTACGTCGCGCGGCTGGGCGCGCTGTACAAGCGCCTGCCGCCGCTGTGGGCCGCGGACCCGGAGCCGGAAGGCTTCGAGTGGGTGGACATCGCCGATCGCTCGAACTCCATACTCTCCTATCTGCGCCGCTCGGGCGACGACCATGCCGTGGTGGTGCTCAACCTCACGCCGGTGCCGCACGAGCGTTACCGCATCGGCGTGCCGGAGTGGGGCGAGTACCTGTTCGCGCTCTCCAGCGACGACAAGGGCTGGGGCGGCAGCGGCTTCGGCGCCGCCGATCGCGTGCGCGTGGACGACGTGCCCTGGCACGGCCGCCGATACTCGGTGGAGATCACCCTGCCGCCACTCTCGGCGCTGGTGCTCGTGCCGTCGCGGCTCGCCACCCTCGTGACTCCCGCCTGAGCCGCGCATGACGATGCACTACCAGCAGCACGACGAAGCCCAAGGCGTCGAGCGGCCCATGCTCCGCGCGCTCGCCGACCGGAAGCGCATCCAGGCGTCGTACGTGGACCAGACGGGGGAGAAGCTGCGCCAGACGTCCGACGAGACGCGCGTGCGGCTCCTCGCCGCGATGGGGATCGACGCCAGCACGGAAGAGCGGGCGCGCGAGGCGCTGCGCACCTTGCGTCGCGCCGAGCGTCGGCAGCTGATCGACCCCGTGCGCGTGGTGCGGCAGAAGAGCCGCCGGCTGTCACGCGTCGCGGTGCGCCTGCCCACCATCGACGCGGACGAGGCGCGCTGGACGCTCGAGCTGCGCACCGAGGAAGGGGTGTCGGTGCGCTGGAGCGGTACCGCCCAGGGCGGCCGTTCGCACCGGGTCGACCTCGAGCTGCCCGTGGTGCCGCCGCTCGGCTATCACGACCTCACCATCACGGTGGAGGGAGGCGGCCGTCGCCGGTCGGGAACGCAGCGGCTCATCGTGGTGCCGTCGCGCTGCATGGCCCCCGAGCTGCGCCTGCGCGGCCGCCGCGGCTTCGGCATCACGGCCAACCTCTACACGGTGCGCAGCCACGCCAACTGGGGCGCGGGCGACCTGGGCGACCTCGTCACGCTGAGCGAGTGGCTCGGGCACCAGGGGGGTGCGTTCGTCGGCGTGAACCCGCTGCACGCGCTGCGCAACGAGGGCTACGACGTGAGTCCGTACAGCCCGATCAGCCGGCTGTTCCGGAATCCGCTGTACCTCCGGGTGGACGACATCCCGGAGCTGGCCCACGACGAGAAGGCGCGCGCGATGATCGCCGCGCCGCACCTGCAGCACGAGCTCGGCGAGCTCCGCGCGGCGAACATGCTGGATTACGGCCGCGTGATGGCGCTGCGCGCGCCAGTGCTCGAGCAGCTGCACCGCACCTTCGAGGTGCACGAGCTCGCGGAGCACACCGAGCGCGGGCGCGCCTACGAGAGCTACGTGGCACGAGAGGATCCGCAGCTCACCCAGTTCGCCACGTTCATGGCCATTGCCGAGCAGGAAGGTCCGGACGCGCGCACGTGGCCGGAGCCGCTGCGCGATCCGCGCTCGCCCGAGGTGGCGCGCCGGCGCGAGGCGCTGATGCACCGCGTGGGCTACCACACGTGGCTCCAGTTCGAGCTGGACCGCCAGCTCGGCAACGCGGCGCACCACGCCGCCGAGGCGGGACTGGCGCTCGGATTGTACCAGGACCTGGCCGTGGGATCCGCGCCATCGGGCAGCGACGTGTGGGCCAACCCTGGTCTCTTCCGTCAGGGCGCAACGGTGGGCGCGCCGCCGGACATGTACTCGGAAGAGGGACAGAACTGGGGACTGCCGGCGATGGATCCCTTCGTGCTGCGCGAGACGCGCTACGACTACTGGATCCGGCTGCTGCGTTCCGGCTTCCGTCATACGGGCGCGCTGCGCATCGACCACGCGCTCGGCCTGTTCCGGATGTTCTGGGTGCCGCTCGGCGAGTCGGCGCGCACGGGCGCCTACGTCACGTCGTTCAGCGAGGAGCTGTTCGGCATCATGGCGCTGGAGAGCATGCGGCATGGCGCCATCGTGGTGGGCGAGGATCTCGGTACCGTGCCGCCGCAGGTTCCAAGGGTGCTGGAGCGCTGGGGCGTGCTCGGCTCCAAGGTGGTGGTGTTCGAGGGCGACTTCTTCACCCGCCGCTTCCGCGCAGCGAACGCGTATCCGCGCCTCGCCCTCACGACGGTGAACACGCACGACCTGCCGCCGATCGTCGGCTGGATGCGCGAGCGCGACGTCACGCTGCGGAGCGAGCTGGGCGACCTCTCCGACGAGCACCAGCTCGGCGCGGCGCGCGCTGCGCGCGCGGCCGATCGTGGCGGCGTGATCGAGCTGCTGATCGAGGAAGGGTTGCTCCCGCGCTCGGCGCACGAGCAGCTGGAGCCGGAGGCGCTCGTGCGAGCCGTCCACGCGTTCGTGCGGCGCACGCCGGCGGCGCTGGTGGGACTCTCGCTGGACGACCTCGCGCTGGAGTCGGAGCCGGTGAACATCCCCGGCGTGTGGCAGGATCGCTACGCCAGCTGGTCGCGCCGCATGCGCGTGCCGCTGGAGGAGCTGCTGCAGTCGCCGCGCACCGACGAGCTGCTCGGCCACGAGGCGCCGGCGGAAGACTCCGCCCGCCAGCCCACATGAGCCGGCGCGCGCTCACCGCGACGTACCGCCTGCAGCTGAGCGCCGCCTTCACGCTGCACGATGCGCGGGCGCGCATCCCCTACCTGCATCGCCTCGGCGTGTCGCACCTCTACTGCTCGCCCGTGCTCGCGGCGCGCGCGGGGAGCACGCACGGCTACGACGTCGCGGATCCGTCGCTGGTGAGCGAGGAGCTCGGCGGCAACGAGGCGTTCGTGGCCTTCGCCAACGCGGCCCACGAGCACGACATGGGCCTCGTGCTGGACATCGTGCCCAACCACATGGGCATCGGCAGCGACAATCCATACTGGGACGACCTGCTCGCGCACGGCCAGGGGTCGCGCTACGCGAGCTGGTTCGACGTGCAGTGGCGCGCGCCAACGCGACGGCTCGCCGGCAAGGTGCTGCTTCCCATCCTCGGCGACGAGCCCGATCGCGTGATCGAGCGGGACGAGGTGGCGCTGGAGATCTCCGACCGCGGTGCGCGGATCCGCTACTTCGATCACGACGTCCCGCTCGATCCGGCCACGCTGCCGCCCGAGCTGGAGCTCGCGATCCGTGATCCGTCGGCACGCCAGGCGGTGATCAACTGGACGCACGGGACGAAGGGGCGCGAGCGCCTGCGCGCACTGCTGGCGCGACAGCATTACGAGCTGGCCTTCTGGCGCGACGCGCAGCGCGACGTGAACTATCGTCGCTTCTTCGACGTCAACGAGCTGATCTCCCTCCGCGTGGAGCGCGCCGACGTCTTCGAGGCGACGCACCGGCTGGTGCTGCAGTTCGTGGCGGAGGGGCTGGTGGACGGCCTGCGCGTGGACCACGTGGACGGCCTGCTGGAACCGAGACGCTATCTGGAGCGGCTGCGCGCGTCGGTGGAGGAGCGCCGGCCGGCGTCGCGGCGCGGCGAGCGCTTTCCCATCTTCGTCGAGAAGATCCTCGCCGAGGGGGAGCGGCTGCCGGCGGAGTGGCCGGTGGACGGCACCACGGGCTACGAGTTCATGACCGCGCTCGAGGACGTGCTGGTGGACCCCGCCGGCTATGCGGCGATCGAGGCGGCGTACCGCGGCGCCCGCGGCGAACCCGACTTCCACGCGGTGGCCGTGGACTCCAGGCGGCGGGTGCTGCGCAGCACGCTCAACGCCGACGTCCGCCGCATCGCGCCGATGCTCGCCGACGTGGCGCGGCGCGCCGGCTGGCCGAAGCTGAGCATCGCCGCCTATGCGGGCGCGATCGTGGAGCTGGTGACCGTGCTGACGGTGTACCGCACGTACATCGATGCCGAACGCCCCGAGGCGAACGAGCGCGATCGCGCGATCCTCGTGCGCGCCTTTGCGAGCGTGCGCGAGCGCGGGTATGCCGATGCCGGCGCGTGCGACGCGTTGGAGCGCGCGCTCCTTGGCGAGTGGCACGATGCCGATCAGGCAGTGGCGCAGGCGCGACTGTCGTTCGTGCTGCGGTGGCAGCAGCTCACCGGCCCGGCGGCGGCCAAGGGGGTGGAGGATACGGCGCTCTACATCTACGCGCCGCTTGCGTCGCGCAACGAGGTGGGTGGCGACCCGGGTGTGCCGCTGGCGGGCGCGACGGAGCGGCTGCACGACCGGCTCGCCGCGCGCGCCAGT
>DASTGQ010000007.1:0-2584 GCA_035718985.1 Gemmatimonadaceae bacterium | reverse complement strand
GCCCCGATCTCACGCGCAACGAGAAGGCGCACCAGGGATGGGGGGGCGCGCCGATCACCAACGAGGGCGCGGGTGGGGAGGTGTACAACACCATCTACTACGTCGCGCCGTCGCCGCACGATTCCAGTACCATCTGGGTCGGCACCGATGATGGTCTCGTCCAGCTCACTCGCGATGGCGGGAAGACGTGGACGAACGTCACGCCAAAGAACGTCGGGCCCGGCTTCGTCAACGCGATCGAAGTCTCGCCGTTCGACGCGGGCACGGCGTACTTGACGTACGACGGCTACAAGTGGAGCGACTGGGCGCCGCACATCTACCGGACGACCGACTACGGCCGCTCGTGGACGCCGATCGTGAATGGCATCCGCGACGGCGACCAGGCGCGCGTGGTGCGTGCCGATCCCGCACGGAAGGGACTCCTCTTCGCGGGCACGGAGACGGGAGCGTACGTCTCCTTCGACGACGGTGCTCACTGGGAAAGCCTGCAGGCGAACCTTCCGCCGGTGCCCGTCACCGATCTCGCGGTTCGCCACGGCGACCTCGTCGCCTCCACCGAGGGTCGCGCCTTCTGGATCCTCGACGACGTGAGTCCGCTCGAGCAGGGCGCCGAGAAGGTGCTGGCGTCGGAGACGAAGCTGTTCGCGCCACGCGATGCCTACCTCACCGAGTGGGGTGGCGGCTTCGGCGGCGGAGTGGCGGGCGCCAATCCACCGAGCGGCGCCATCATCTATTACGACATCGCGAAGGGCACCGACTCCACCGCCGTGAAGCTCGAGATCCTCGACGCGACGAACACCGTGATCCGCACGCTGCAGAGCAAGCCGAAGCCGGGCGAGACCGCGATCCCCGGGACGCCCGGACTGCACCGCACGAGCTGGGACCTGCGCATCGAGGCGCTCGAGGCCCCCAAGGGCATGACGTTCTTCGGCTCGACGAAGGGCTATCTCGTGGCGCCCGGACGCTACTCGGCGCGGCTCGTCGTGGCGGGCAGGAGTTACACGGCGCCGTTCACCGTGAAGCAGGACCCGCGGGTCACGCTCACCGATGCGCAGGTTGCCGAGGAGCAGCGGGTGATGCGCACGATCCATCGCCGCATGGCCTCGATCTTCCGCGACGCGAAGCGGCTCGACGACGTGCGCGACCAGGTGAAGGCGATCGTCGCCCACGCCAGCGACCTGCCGAAGAGCGACAGCGTTTCCACTGCCGGCAAGCAGCTCGCCGCGCGGCTGGACTCGATGAGCGTCCTGCTCGTGCAGCCGAAGCACACCAACGGGCAGGACATCATCAACTTCCCGAACGGCGTCGTGGACCAGTGGGCGTACCTGGCGGGGCAGGTGGACGGGTCGTACATGCCGGTGACGACAGGCGTGACGAAGCGGCTCGGCGACCTGGAGTCGCAATGGAGCGCAGTCCAGGCGCGCATCGATGCGCTGCTCGGCCCGCAGGTGTCGGCATTCAACTCGCTGCTCGGCGGGAAGGCGGTAGTGATCGTGCCGGACGGGGCCGGTGTGCCGATCACGTGAGCAGGCCCGGCGCTAACGGTAGAGCACACCCCCGCGCATGACGAACACGACATGCGCCATGTTCGCGATGTCCTGCGCGGGGTTGCCGGGCACGGCGATGGCTCGGCGCGAGCACCTGGGCCGCGGCCTCCGCGGAGGTGAGGACGGGAATTACCTCGAACTCGACCAGGTCCGACCACGCGGCCATCCACTCATCGAGCAGCGCGCGGTCGGCGCACTCCATCACCTGATAGCAATGGCGAAGGTCGGTGCTGACCCAACTGCTTACGTACTGGAGCCCTTCAGGCGCGAGACGACCGCGCTGGCGGAAGCGCTCGTACACCGGGCGAGGCTTACCCTCACGAAAGTGCTCGATGATCATGTAAAGCACGTCGACCTCCGAAACAGGTAGATGCGCCGTCTTGGTCGTGACCTGTATCGCGTGCTAACGAAAGCTCAGCGGCGGGCGACCCAATAGTTGGCGCCGAAGGCGCCCTCCGCAAACGCCCGTCCGCTGTAACGACAGTCAGCCGGTGCGGACATCAAAGGCGTGATGGTCAGAAACGCGACCGCACGTCAGGCACTGCGTCCACGTGAAGTGCGCCTGGCAATACGGACAACGGCCTCGCGAAGCGAATGTGTCAAGGCAATTGTCACAGCCGTCAGGGCCACAGAACCACTTCGCGCCCGCTATTGGGTTGGCGCCACAAGCGGGGCATCGGATACCCGGTCGCGGTCGTCCGCGCGGTGTGGAGTCTGAGGGTTGGTCAGTCATTGACCTCAATGCTGCCGGCTAAGGCCCATTATCCTGCAAACCCTTTCCGCCCAACCACAGCATCCACCCGGCAAGCATCCCTTCAATCATTACCGGATAGCCGGCGACGAGGCCCAATCTTGCGCCCCGCTGACCCATCGCGTCAACTAGTGTCTCATCCGACGACGAACGCCGCGGATCTCGATAACCAATCGCTGTCCTTCCAGTCGTGGCAGCTAGCGACGACACTCGTTGCATGCGCGTGAACCCCGTGCGCTGTCGAGCCACCCGTAACGCCCGCGATCGAGCATGACCGACGATTCCG
>DASTGQ010000006.1:0-2027 GCA_035718985.1 Gemmatimonadaceae bacterium | reverse complement strand
CCAGAGTCCATTTTGGAACTCGTAGCTCGGGCCGCCGCTGCCGAGAGCAGTGGGGCCTCCGCCGCGCGCACACGCACCAAGGAGGGAGAGGGTCATCAGGGCCGCCACGGTGCGGTAGCGCATCCAGGACACACCTCGAGCACCGCCGCTCGTCTCGACAACCGTCAGACTCGCTCGTATCGTGCATTCCGACACTCGGCTCGACACGCTCTTCACCTCCCTCCCGGCTCATGAAGAAGCTCGCATTCGCCTTCCTCTTCGCGACCGCGTCCCTCGCTACCGCGCAGAAGCCTACGTCCACCGAGCTGGCGCGGTTCCAGCGCCGCGCCCAGTCCGTCACCATCACCCGCGACGACTGGGGGATCCCGCACATCAAGGGGAAGACGGACGCAGACGCCGTGTTCGGGATGATCTACGCCCAGGCCGAGGACGACTTCAACCGCGTGGAGAACAACTACCTGCTCTCCATGGGACGGCTGGCCGAGGCGGAAGGGGAGCAGGAGATCTGGCGCGACCTGCGCATGAAGATGTTCATCGCGCCGGACTCGATGAAGGCGATGTACGCCCGCAGCCCGGGCTGGCTGAAGCAGCTCATGGATGGCTGGGCGGACGGGTTGAACTACTATCTCTACACCCACCCGCAGGTGAAGCCGCGCGTCATCACGCACTTCGAGCCGTGGATGGCGCTCACCTTCAGCGAGGGAAGCATCGGCGGCGATATCGAGCGCGTGAACCTCGAGCAGCTCGCCGCGTTCTACGGTGACCGTGTCGAGCCCACGCCACCCGCCACCAGCGTGACGAGCGACATCCCGCGCGAGCCCGGTGGCTCCAACGGCGTGGCCATCGCGCCCTCCATCACCGTCAACCATCGCGCGCTGCTGCTCATCAACCCGCACACGTCCTTCTTCTTCCGTGCCGAGCTCCAGATGCAGAGCGACGAAGGACTCGACGCCTACGGCGCCGTGACGTGGGGGCAGTTCTTCATCTACCAGGGCTTCAACCCGCGCATCGGCTGGATGCACACCTCCAGCGGCGTGGACAACATCGACGAATATCTCGAGACGGTCACGAGGAAGGGGGGCCGGTACTTCTACCGCCACGGCAGCCAGGAGCTGCCGCTCGCGGTGCGCCACGTGACGGTGCCGTACCGCACCGCTTCCGGCATGAAGTCCCGCGAGTTCACCATCTATCGCAGCCAGCACGGCCCCATCGTGCGTTCGGCGAACGGGAAGTGGGTCGCCATCCACCTGATGGAGAACCCGCTCGACGCGCTGAACCAGTCGTACTCGCGCACCAAGGCACGCGACTACGCCTCGTTCGTCCGCATCATGCAGCTCCACACCAACTCGTCCAACAACACCATCTACGCCGACGCCGACGGCCACATCGCCTACTTCCACAGCAACTTCATCCCGAAGCGCGACACGAGCTTCGACTGGACGAAGCCGGTGGATGGCAGCAACCCGGCTACCGACTGGCACGGCGTGCTCTCCCTCGAGCAGACGCCGCACCTGCTCGATCCGCCGAACGGCTGGCTCTACAACAGCAACAACTGGCCGTGGTCCGCCGCCGGTGCCTACAGCCCGGACATGAAGGACTTCCCGAAGTACGTGGAGACGAGCACCGAGGAGTCGCCGCGCGGCTTCCACGCCCTGCGCGTGCTCTCCAACAAGAGGGATTTCTCCGTCCAGAAGCTCATCGACGCGGCGTATGACAGCTATCTCCCCGCGTTCGCCAAGCTGATTCCGCCGCTCATCGCCGCGTACGACTCCACGCCCGCCTCCGACCCGCTCAAGGCGCGCGTCGCCGACCAGATCGCCGCGCTGCGCAACTGGGATTATCGATGGGGGGTGAGCTCCGTGCCGACATCGGTCGCGGTGTACTGGGGCGAGGACGTGCTTCGCCGCGCCGCGCCGGATGCGCGCCGTGTCGGCCTGCCGGCCGACGACTACGTGGCCAATGGAGCGCCGCGCTCCATGCTGCTGCAGTCGCTCGCCGCGGCCGCCGACAAGCTCACCGCCGACTTC
>DASTGQ010000005.1:0-2654 GCA_035718985.1 Gemmatimonadaceae bacterium | reverse complement strand
ATTTTTTTGAGGCCTGGTAGATCGCCTGGAGCTTGTTGGAAGTGTTTTCGTCCGGCCCGAACACGCGGAAGTTGGCGTTCGTCATGTTCAGCTTCATGACGTCGCGCAGGAGCTGGCCGAGCACGCGCGTCGCTTCGCCGTCCGTGGCTCCCGGCTGCATCACCGGCACGGCGTAGTCGTGGAAGTCGGGCATCACGAGGTCGCGCAGCAGCAGTCCGCCGTTGGCGTGCGGGTTGTCACTCATGCGCCGCGTACCGGTCGGGGCGAGTTCGGCGAGGTCGGAGCGCAGCGTGCCGCGTTCGTCGAACAGCTCGTCGGGGCGGTAGCTGCGCAGCCATGCCTCGAGCAGCCGCAGGTGCTCGGGATTTTCGGCGAGCGCGGCGAGGGGCACCTGGTGCGAGCGGAAGGAGCCTTCGGTCTGCTTGCCGTCCACCTCCTTCGGACCCGTCCACCCCTTCGGTGAGCGGAGTACGATCATCGGCCAGCGCGGCCGCGTCCACCGACCGGTGCGCCGCGCCGACTCCTGGATGTCGGCGATCCGCGTCAGCACCTCGTCGAGCGTGCCGGCCATGAGCTGGTGCATCGCGTCCGGCTCGTCGCCGGAGACGAAGTACGGCTCCCACCCGTAGCCGTGCATCAGGTCCACGAGCTCCGATTCGTCGATGCGCGCGAGCACCGTGGGGCCGGCGATCTTGTAGCCGTTGAGGTGCAGGATGGGCAGCACCGCGCCGTCGCGGATCGGGTTGAGGAACTTGTTCGAGTGCCAGCTCGCCGCGAGCGCGCCGGTCTCCGCCTCGCCATCGCCGATGACGCAGCAGGCGACGAGCTCCGGGTTGTCGAACGCCGCGCCGAACGCGTGCAGCAGCGAGTAGCCCAGCTCGCCGCCTTCATTGATGGAGCCCGGCGTCTCTGCAGCGGCGTGACTCGGGATCCCGCCGGGAAAGGAGAACTGCTTGAACAGCCGCTGCAGGCCGGCCTCGTCGCGCGTCACGGCCGGGTACAGCTCGCTGTAGGTGCCCTCGAGATATGCGTTCGCCACCATGCCCGGGCCGCCATGTCCCGGTCCGCAGACGTAGATCATGTCCAGGTCGCGCCCGCGGATGACGCGATTCAGGTGCGCGTAGATGAAGTTGAGGCCCGGCGTGGTCCCCCAGTGCCCGAGCAGCCGCGGCTTGACGTCGGCCAACGTGAGCGGCGTGCGGAGCAGTGGATTGGCGAGCAGGTAGATCTGGCCGACGGAGAGGTAGTTCGCGGCGCGCCAGTACTCGTCCATGCGACGCAGGGTGTCGGGGGCGAGCGGAGCGGCGGTGGGACTGGCCATCGTGATCCCGGAAGAAGGCGCGTGAGCGGTCGGGCGGATGGTGTGCAGGTACCGCACCCGGAGGACGCGGCGCGAAGCGGGGGCTCATGGCAACGGCGAGTACGCGGGTAAACGCGGTACCTGGTACCGGGATTGGCACACTGCTCCCCGGAATGCGCCGACAGCTGTCCGGGGCGGCTGCCGCTGACCGTCGCCGCACCCGCGGTCATCCCGCAGGGCGAAGCCTTGTCGGGACCTGCTCTCCCCACGCCGAAGCCGGCCACGTCGCCAGGTCACCGGATCCCGATACTCGCTTCGCACGTGCGGGGTGACAGGAGTAGCACCGCGATCCGTCAACACGCAGCCTGGAATTGCTGGGGCCAGTATGCCAGTCTCGGTACGAAGTACCGCGTTTACCCGCGTACTCGCCGTTGCCGTAACTCACTGTTGCAGTACCTCACTGTCCGCACGCATGCACTACCGCCAGCGCATCTCCCACCGTGCGCTCGCCCTCCTTGTCCGACGGATGGTTCGCGATGCGAAGCCGCCCAGCCGAATCGGGATCCGCGTACACCATCGTGGTCGAGCCGCCGCCGTCGAGGTTGATCGCGTCGCGTGCGCCGAGTCCGAGCATGAGCATGCCGAGCTCGCGGAGCGTCATGCCGGCGTTCTGGTACTCGCGTCCGTCCACGGCCACGAGGATGAGCTGACGTCCGTCGCGCGCGATGCCGGCCGCGGTGCGCGGGTTGCGTTCGCCGAAGGATCCCTTCCCCGCCGTGTCGACGGCGATGTCGAGCGTGCTGTCGGTGACGAGGAGCGGACGCCCGCCCACGGCGTTCAGCGGATGGAACGGTTCGAGCTTCCCGTCGCGCAACGTGAAGGGTGCGATGTGCGGCACGCCGGCCGAATCGAAGGCGAGCACCGGGCGGCCGTTGGGTGGCGTGATCACTCGGCCGTTGACGACCAGCAGGTTGGTCGGGGTGCCGTCCTTGAGCTTGAAAAAGTCCGCGTTCACGCCGCCCACGACGCGCTCGTGCGTGGCGAGGGCTTCCAGTAATGCGGTCGTCCTGAACCGGCCGGCGGCCGAGTCGGCACCCTTCACTGCTTCCATGTGGTTGCAGCTGTCGAGTGCGACGGAGAGCACGTTGATCGTCCACGGTCCGGTGGGGGAGCGCAGCGTTCGGTGGACGACGCCGGGCGCTATTAAGTGAGAAGCGACCTGCTCGACGGGAAAGGGGATCGCGGCGAGCGAGGGCTGCGGCGTGGCGGGATGCAGCGGGTGGCACGCGACAAGGACGGCCAGCGTGATGGCGACGGCTGCAGGAATTCGGCTGAGAGCCGGAACTGCAACGGC
>DASTGQ010000004.1:0-3453 GCA_035718985.1 Gemmatimonadaceae bacterium | reverse complement strand
CGGATGGATGCCGACGTGGGCACGCTCTCCGGCGGCTGGAAGATGCGGGTCGCGCTCGCGCGCATTCTCCTGATGAACCCCGACGCGCTCCTGCTCGACGAGCCTTCCAACCACCTCGACCTCGAGTCGCTGATCTGGCTGGAGAACTTCCTCAAGGGGTTCGAGGGAGCGATCCTGCTCACCTCGCACGACCGCGAGTTCATGAACCGGGTGGTCTCGAAGATCATCGAGATCGACGCCGGGGAGCTGACCTCGTACTCGGGCGACTACGAGTTCTACCTGCGCGAGCGCGCCATCGCCGACCGGCATGCCGAGGCGCAGTACGCGCGCCAGCAGGCCATGCTCAAGAAGGAGCTGGCCTTCATCGAGCGCTTCAAGGCGCGGGCCAGCCACGCGGCGCAGGTGCAGAGCCGCATCAAGAAGCTGGACAAGATCGAGAAGGTCGAGCCGCCCAAGGTGCGAAAGGCCGTGGAGTTCGACTTCCAGCGGCCGCCGCGCAGCGGCGAGGACGTGGCCAGGCTCGCGAAGGTGCGCAAGGCGTACGGCTCGCAGGTGGTCTACGACGGCTTCGACTTCCTCGTGCGCCGCGGCGAGCGCTGGTGCGTGATGGGCGTGAACGGCGCCGGCAAGAGCACGCTGCTCAAGCTGGTGGCGGGCGCCGCCGAGCCCGACGCGGGCGAGGTGGGCGTGGGGGCGAGCGTGAAGATGGGCTACTTCGCCCAGCACGCCATGGACCTGCTCGACGGCGAGAAGACCGTGCAGGCCACGCTGGTGGACCGCTTTCCCCAGGCCTCGCTCGGAGCGCTGCGCACGCTGGCCGGCGCCTTCGGCTTCTCCGGCGACGAGGTGGAGAAGAGCGTGCGCGTGCTCTCGGGCGGCGAGAAGGCGCGGCTGGTGCTGGCGATGATGCTCTTCGATCCGCCCAACTTCCTCGTCCTCGACGAGCCCACCAACCACCTCGACATCGCCACCAGGGAGATGCTCATCGGCGCGCTGGGCAAGTTCGACGGGACCATGCTCTTCGTCTCGCACGACCGGCACTTCCTCGCCGAGCTGTCCAACCGCGTGCTGGAGCTGACCCCCGAGGGCCCGCACGTCTACGGCGGCGGATACGCCGAGTACGTCGCGCGCACAGGGCACGAGGCGCCGGGGCTGCGGAGCTGAAAAGAAAAGGCCCCGGACCTCGGCGTGAGCCGGGATCCGGGGCTTCGTGTTTCGACGCGCCCTACGGCACGATCTGCGAGATGCGCGTGGCCCAGTTGCCCAGCGGCGCGCGGGTGCCGCCGCACTCGCCCAGCGGCGCGGCCAGGTACTGCGCGAAGGTGCAGGAGTGCGCGATGTACTCCGACGCGATCCAGATGCTGTTGCCGTCCACCGCGGTGGCTCCGTAGTCGCCCCAGCGCGGGCGGTTGGAGAACGTGGAGTAGCCGGTGAACCCGTCCCAGGGGTCGGCGCCCGCCGCGGCGATGTGCACCGCCCCCGCGCCGGCCTTCGCGTCCAGCCCGGCGTACCCGGCGCTGGGATAATCGTTCGGGCCCACCACGGTGAAGGCGATCACTCCGCGGCCGCTCTGCGTGACTCCGACGGCCGGGTAGGTCAGGCTGGCGCCGGGCAGCGACAACGTCCCGTTGGCGAAGATCACGCCGGAGCGCGGGTTCACCACGAAGTAGGCGACGCCCGAGAAGCTGGTCGTGCCCTGCGCGACGTCGGTGTCCAGCGCGCCCCACACCTTGCCGTTGGCGTAGGTGACCTGCTGCATGCGCGAGTCGTTGACCGCGACCGACCGCGGGCCGGCGATGTTCCTGACCGCGGAGCCGATCAAGGGCGCGCAGGTGGGCGAGGCGATGCAGTCGCGCAGCGGCGTATTGCCCGGCTTCTGCGCGGTGCGCCTCGCGGGAACGGCGTACGGCTTCACCGTCAGCGCCGCGACCGACAGCGCCAGCGAGGAGGGAGCGGTGTCGATGGCGCTGGTGTTGGTCACCGACCAGACGAGCAGATCGGTGGAGACGCCGTCGTTGAAGAAGACCGCGTCCGAGCTGAGCAGGAATTCCGTGCCGCCGTTGTCGGTGGCGTTCTGCCCCGCGGGAGAGGTGGCCGGCCACACCGTGAACGCCGGCGCCAGATCGGAGGCGTGGTCGAAGAGCACGACGTTGGCGGTCGTTCCCGCGGCCAGCGCGCGCTTGGAGATCGCATAGATCTGCGCGCCGAAGAAGCCCGGGCCCACCACCGCGAACTCGTTGGTGGTGAGGAAGATGGCGTTCGCGTCCGCGCCGATGTGCGGGTAGTCGCCGAGGCAGAAGCCGTTGGTGCAGTGGTGGTTGGGCGTGCCTTCGGTGCCGTTGTTCTGCACCGGCAGCTTGAAGAGGTTCCAGCCGCCGGTTGGATTGGAGGTCTGGCTGACGGCGATGTCGAGGTGGTTGGTGCCGGCGAGCGTGGCGGTGGTGCCCACGTGGTCGAGCGTCAGCACGACGTGGAAGAAGCGCTGCGTGTCGGGATCGAAGAAGCAGACGGGATCGGTGAGCGACGGTCCGCGCGGGAGCGTGGGCTTTGTGCGGTCGAGGGCCGCCGGATACCCGTAGAAGGTGTTCAGGTCTACCGGACCGACGAGCTGCGTGCCGGTGGTGTCGAAGATCCGGAGCACGTCGTTGACCGATTCGACGATGAATCCGTTGCCGACGCAGAGCGCCTGGTCGGGCGGCTCCACCGAGAACTGGTTGCCGTTGTTGGAGAAGCGCTGATCGTGGAAATCGACGCCGTCGAAGCTGCGGACGAGCTCGGGGTTGGACTTGGCCTTCGCGGCACCGTTCACCGCGGACCCGCCGGCGTGGCCGTGCGCGATGGTCCGGTTGACCTGCGGCTGGGTCCCGCTCAGGCTGTCGGCGTCGTCGCTGTTTGCATCCGCGTCGCCGGCGAGGAGCGCGAGATCGAACTCGAGGTCGGTGATCGGATCGCCGCCGACGATGCTGCTCTGCGGGAAGGCGGTGCCGGCGTTCTCGATTTGCAGGGTGACGGGAGCGGCGGACGCAGAGCGTACCGCGAACGCCGCGACGAGCGCGATGGAGAGTCGGATGGACATGGTTCCCCCGGGCGCGGACGAGCGCCCAAACGTGGCTGTCGTTTGCCGCGAGAGCGTGTTCCGACACAAGTCGGGGTGCGTCAATGTCCCACGTCAGCCGCGGCGCTCGCGCGGGAGCCACGCGAGCGCCTCGTCCATTCCGCCGCGCGGCTTGTACTCGAGGCCCACGCTGCCGGCATAGCCCAGCCGATCCAGCTCGTCGAGGAACTCGCGGATGGGCTGCGTTCCGGTGCCGGGCTGGTTGCGCCCGGGCACGTCGGCGATCTGCGCGTGGGCGACGAGGCGCGCGTGCTTCTTCAGCGCCGCCACCGGATCGGTGCCCATCATGCCCGCGTGGTACTGGTCGAGCTGCAGCCGCACCGAAGGCGAGGTGGCCT
>DASTGQ010000003.1:0-5546 GCA_035718985.1 Gemmatimonadaceae bacterium | reverse complement strand
TTCATGGATCGTGGAGCGGACTTCATCGTCGAGCGCACGCTGCCGGCGCTCATCCGTCGCATGAACGCCCTCACCGGCGAGCCGCTGCTCGACCCGCGCGCCGTGGAGCGTGAAGTGCTCGCACGCGACCGGGAGATCGAGAATCCGTTCACGAAGGATCTCCAGGTCACGGCGATGCGCGGCGCGCGAAACTATCTCGGCGACAAGCTGATTCGCGTCGCCACGCCGCATCGCCTGCTCGACCCCGACGCCGGTCCGCTCATCGCCGTGCGGCTGCACATCCTCACGCGGAAGTCGCTTGGTGGACTGCAGACGGACCTGCAGTCACGCGTCCTCGGCATGGACGGCACGCCGGTGCCTGGCTTGTTCGCAGCCGGTGAAGTCGCCGGCTTCGGGGGCGGCGGGATGCACGGCTACCGTTCGCTCGAGGGGACGTTCCTCGGAGGATGCATCTTTTCGGGGCGGGCGGCGGGGAGGGGTGCGAGATGAACGACAAGTACGAGTGCTTTGTACCTGGTACGAAGTACCCGGACCTGCGTTCCGGCTCCAGTAATGCGCCGACGCTCCCTCTCGGCGCACCGCTCCGTACGGCCCCGCATTCCTGGAGTCTGGATGTCGGTCCCCGTACGTGGTACCAGGTACGAAGTACTCGCCGCTGCCCTCACTCTAGAAGGTACGCCAGTTTCACCAGCACCGTATTGATCGGGTGCAGCGAGAACAGCCCGTCGTATTCGTCGCGCCACGGCCGGTCGAGATAGCGGCCGTCGAATCCATCCCGCCCGTGCGTCCACACGGCGAACAGCGTCGACCCAGGCCGGAACTCCCAGCGAAGCACGCTGTTGGAGCGCAGCTGCAGCACGTCGAACCCCATCGAGGTGCCGGACGGTGGCGCGTACGCGACGAACCGGTCCGCGTACTCCGGCGCGCGTGGCGTGGCGCTCAGCTCGCGCACGTTCGTGTAGGACCCACGGCTCACGAAGGGCGCCGCGTAGAGCTGGAAGCTCAGCGATGGCGTCATCGCGTAGCTCGCGCGCACGCCGAGCGATCGCGTCTCCTGCTTCAGTCGCGCGAATGAGTAATGGGTGACTCCCACGGCATCCTTGAAGTTGCCGAGCCACTGGGCGTCATCATGGTTGAGGCTCCAGTCCGCGATGAGGTCGAGCTGCAGCTGCGGCAGCGGGAGGAACTGGATATCCGGGTTCACGTCGTAGCTGTTCGACCGCCCTTCGTCGCTGCGCTGCATGTAGACGGAGATGCTCGGCACGACCGAGCTCCGGTCGTCTCCCTGGAGGCCGAGGTTCACGTTCGTCGCCGGCGCTACTCGCAGTGCCGGCCCGCCGCGCGCGCAGTTGTCGCAGTACACACCGCCGAGTTGCGACACCGTGGTGCCGGCGTTCAGCCACATGTTGTTGGGCAGGTTCATGTGCCAGTTGGTGTTCACCGCCCGTTCCGTCGGCAGTCCGGCCGACGTCCAGTAGCTCCACGCGTTGAAGTTGCCGGTGAGCTGACGATACCACTCAGTTGGCTGCCGCCAGTTCAGCCCCACCCAGTTGTTGAAGCTCTGCTGGTTGGCGCGGCGCAGGTAACCGAGATCGTTGACGTCGAAGCCGGGCGACTGTCGCTGCCAGCTCGTCTGGTAGCGCATCACCCGGCCTGACGTCTTGCCGAAGATCACCTCCTCGGCATCGCCGGAGAGCGTCGTGCGGTTGGGGTCCAATGGCAGTCCCGCATCGGGGCGCTGGTACAGGTGCACGGGGCTCGTCTGCGTGAGCAGCATCGCCTGCGGTGATCCGCGCAGCGAGCTCCCCGTCACGCTCGCCGACAGTTCGTAGCGCCCGTTGTCCCAGCGGTGCCGGCCGTTGGCGCCAGCCGCGTACGCATCGGTGCGCAGGAAGGGCGAGGTCCACTGGTCCAGCGCCCGGTTCACGCCGGTGGCGATGAAGCCGACGCTCGTCTCGCCTCGCCGGAGGTCCTGCTGCGCTCGCACCACGGTGTAATTCGTCCGGGGCTCGGTGGTGCGATCCTCCGTTCCCTGGACGCGTCCGGTCATCGCTTCCAGCACGCCGATGTTGAGTCCCACACCGAGGCGGCCCGTCAGCTTGGCCGCGCCAAGGATCGGCGTCACGTTCGGCGACGCATCGTCGGCGTAGCGGCCGAAGAGCTGGGGCGCGCGCCCGATGCGCCGCGTGTAGAACAGGCCTTCACCTCCGCAGTTCACGATGCTGCAGTTGAGCTGGAAACTGTACAGGCCCGTGCCCTCGATGAAGAACGGCCGCTTCTCCTGGAAGAAGGTCTCGAAGGCGCTCAGGTTCACCACCGAGGGATCTGCTTCCACCTGTCCGAAGTCCGGGTTCACGGTGGCATCGAGGGTGAGGTTGGGGGTCACGCCGTACTTCACGTCCACGCCGCCCGAGGCGCGCTGTGACTGCGCCCAGGGGTTCTCGCCGGGCGGCGCCGCCGTCACGGGCACGTTGGTGCTTCGCGCCAGCGCGTACGGCGTCACCTCCAGGCGGTGGAAGCGCGTGATGTCGTCGATGCCGGTGAGCAGCCCCAGCTGCGACGAGATGCCGCCGACCGACCCGCGATAGAGCGGCCAGCTCGTGCGCTCCTTGAACCGCTCGATGTCGCGCCAGACGGCGAACCCGAAGTCGTGCGACGGCTGGTTGGCGTAGCGGAGCTGCGAGAATGGGATCCTGAACTCCGCCGTCCAGCCGAGCGAGTCCACGCGCGTCCCGACGTCCCAGATCCCGTCCCACGACTGGTCTTCCTGCGCGTCGTTGTACATCGCATAGTCGCGCTTCACCCCGACCGGGTTCACGGCGAACTCGAACCCCGAGCGGCGATCATGATACGAGTCGATCATGATCTTCAGCTGGTCCGAGGGCCCACGCACGTCGCGCCGCGTCAGTGCCTTCATGATGCTGTCCGGATGCGGATCGTACGCGCGCACGAAGACGTACAGGTTGTGGTCGTCGTACGCCGCCTTGAACTCCGTCCTGAACCGCGGCGCCTTCCCTTCCGTCGGCTGGAATTCCTGGAAGTCCGAGGTGGGCGGCACCTTCTGCCAGATCGCGTCGTCCTCCCGGCCATCGATCACGGGCGCCTGCTCGGCGCGCACGGCCCGTGCGCGTGGCGTGGAATCGACCGCGGCCTGCTGCGCGAGCGACGGCTGCGCGGTGACGAGAATGCCGAGTACGGCGAGGGAGAGTGGGCGCATGATCCGGGTCCGGGTGGAGTGTCGACGTCCCCGTTGGACATCGCGACGGGCCATTGTGTTGAAATATCAGCGGTCCGTACGGCTGCTCCGGTGGAGCGGTTTCGGCGGTAGACTTGCCCGATGCTCCACGAGACCGCGCTCATTGCCATCATCTCCGTCGGCTTCGGGCTCGCGTTCGTGTTCGGCTTCCTCGCCGCCCACCTGCGTCTTCCCCCGCTCGTAGGCTACCTGGTCGCTGGCGTCGTGGTCGGGCCGTTCACTCCGGGTTTCGTGGCCGAAGCGGGTCTCGCAAGACAGCTCGCGGAGATCGGCGTCATCCTCCTGATGTTCGGCGTGGGAGTGCACTTCTCCCTGCGCGACCTGCTCGCGGTGCGACGCGTGGCACTGCCCGGTGCCGTGGTGCAGATCGCCGTCGCGGCCACCGCGGGTGCCCTCCTCGCGCGGTGGTGGGGGTGGGCGTGGGGTGCGTCGGCGGTGTTCGGACTCGCGCTGTCCGTGGCGAGCACGGTCGTTCTGCTTCGGACGCTCGAGGAGCGCGGCATCCTCGACTCGGTGGACGGACGTATCGCCGTCGGCTGGCTCATCGTGCAGGACCTGGCGATGGTGCTTGCCGTCGTGCTGCTCCCCGTGCTCGCGGGCGGCGCCGGCACCGCAGCGTCGGCTCAGCCCATCTGGGCGTCCGTCGGCATCACGCTGCTCAAGGTGGCGGTGTTCATCGCGTTGATGCTCTTCGTCGGCACGCGCGCCGTGCCCTGGCTGCTCGCACGCGTCGCACGGACCGGCTCCCGTGAGCTGTTCACGCTCTCGGTGCTCGCCGTGGCGCTCGGCATCGCCGTCGGCGCGGCGGCGCTGTTCGGCGTCTCCTTCGCGCTCGGTGCCTTCTTCGCTGGCGTCGTGATCTCGGAGTCCGACCTCAGCCACCAGGCCGCGGCCGAGGCGCTTCCCCTGCAGGACGCGTTCGCGGTGCTGTTCTTCGTGTCGGTGGGAATGCTCGTCGATCCGCTCATCGTCGTGCGGCATCCCTTCGCCCTCGCCGCCACTCTGGTCGTCATCGTCTTCGGCAATGCGGTGCCCGCATTCGCACTGGCGCTTCTGTTCGGGTATCCGGTGCGCACCGCGCTCTCGCTCGCGGCCGGCCTCGGGCAGATCGGTGAGTTCTCCTTCATTCTCGCCGGCATCGGCCTCTCGCTCGGCCTGCTCCCCGTCGAAGGACACGCACTCATCCTCGCCGCCGCGCTGCTGTCCATCATCGTGAACCCGCTGCTGTTTCGCGCCGTGTTTCCCCTCGAGCACTGGCTGCGCCGCCGGCCGCGCCTGCTGTCCGCGCTCGAGCGCCCGCCGTCGCGCCTCCTCGAGCTTTCATCGGTCGAAGAGGACGGCCTGCGCGACCACGCGGTGATCGTCGGCTTCGGGCGCGTGGGCGGTACCATCGGACGCGCCTTCGACCGCGCCGGAATTCCCTACGTGGTGGTCGAGTCGAATCGCGTCTGGGTGGAGGAGCTGCGCGCGCGCGGTGTGGCCGTGCTGTTCGGAGACGCGTCGCGACCCGGCATCCTCGAGCACGCGCGCGTGGACCGGGCGCGACTGCTCGTCGTCGCCACGCCGGGCGCGTATCGCACGCGCGAGATGCTCCGGCTGGCGCGCAAGGAGAACCCGCACATCGATTCCGTGGCGCGTACCCACAGCGAAGCGGAGCAGCGTTTTCTCGAGGCGCACGGCATCGGGCTCGCCGTCATGGGCGAGCGCGAGCTCGCCCTGGGCATGGCGCGCTATGCCCTGCGCGACTGGGATCCGGATCCGGAGCGCAACGAGCTCGTGGTCAGCTCGCTGCGGGAGCGGGTCTGGCCCGGCCCAGTCCGCGACGGGCCGGCCTAGAGCCCGTCCGGCAATCGCAGCGCCCCGTACGGCACGTCCACGCCGAAGTGGCTCGCCGCCGCGCGGATGTTCGCCGCCGCGGTACGCAGCTCGTCGGGCGTGGCGTCGAGCACCGGACCGAACTCCGCGATCGCCACGCGCACGAACTCCTCGTCCACCAGCGGCAGCTCCCGCTGGCGCGTGAAGGCAAAGGCGCTGTCGGGAAGCGCGCGCCGCTCGCGCGGATCGAGCTTGCCGTTGTCGTTCTGGTCGTAGGTCGCCGCGAGCGGCTCCCAGGTGATCAGCTCCATGTACGCCTCCGCATGCGTGAGGTGACCGGGTGCGAACGATCCACCGCCTGCTGAATCATACCTCGGGACGCGCGGCGGGGTTCCGGTCCAGTCCGAGCTGGTCGGCCAGCTGCATCTCTTCCATCAGGTCGCTGAGCCGCTGCTCCGCGCTCACGAGGTGGCCG
>DASTGQ010000002.1:0-11340 GCA_035718985.1 Gemmatimonadaceae bacterium | reverse complement strand
CACCACCACGTTGATCAACCCCGTTTCGTCCTCCAGCGTGAGGAAGACGAACCCCTTGGCCGTGCCGGGCCGCTGGCGGCAGATCACGAGCCCCGCCGTCGCCACCGTCTCGCCGTCGCGGCCGTTGCGCAGCAGGTCGCGCGCGCTGCGCACGCCATTCGGCGCGAGCACGTCGCGCACGTGGATCATCGGATGGCCGGCGAGCGAGATGCCGGTCATGCGATAGTCCGCCTCGGTGAGCTCCACGCGCGACATTGGCGGCAGCGGTGCCGCACCCTCGCTGCGCGACGCCCGACGGCGTGGCGCGAGCGGCCCGGCGTCGCCACGCGCGGCGTCGAGAACGGCCCACAGCGCGGCGCGACGCCGGCGAAGATCGGGCTCGCCGGGGAGCAGGCCGTCGAGCGCGCCCGCTTCCGCGAGGTGGCGCAGTCCGCGCCGGTCCAGCCCTGAACGCTGCACCACGTCCTCCACCGACGTGAACGGACGCTCGGCAAGCGCGCGCTCGAGCTTCGTGCGCGCCGCGGCGCCGAGCCCGCGCACGCTGCGGATGCCCAGGCGCACGGCAGGCGCGGACTTCGCCACCGATGCCGCCTTTGACGTCCTGACCGGCTCACCGACGCGCGACTCCAGCGTCGCGTCCCACTTCGACACGGTCACGTCGGCCGGCCGCACCTCCACGCCGTGGCGCTTCGCATCCTCGACGATGGTGCCGGGCGCGTAGAAGCCCATCGGCTGCGCATTCAGGATGGCCGCCGTGAACTCCGGCGCGTAGTAGTGCTTCAGGTACGCCGATGCGTACACCAGCAGCGCGAAGCTCGCCGCGTGGCTCTCGGGAAATCCGTAGTCGGCGAATCCATTGATCTGGTTGAAGATTCGCTGTGCCACGTCGGGCGCGATGCCATTGGCCGCCATGCCGTCGATCATCTTCTGGCAGATGGCCGCCATCCGCTCGCGGCTGCGCTTGTGCCCCATCGCCCGGCGGAGCTGATCGGCTTCGCCCGGCGTGAACCCCGCTGCGGCGATCGCCACCTGCATCCCCTGCTCCTGGAAGAGCGGCACGCCGAGCGTGCGCTTCAGGATCGGCTCGAGCGACGGGTGCGGGTACGTCACCTCCTCCTGCCCGTTCTTGCGGCGCAGGTACGGGTGCACCATCTCGCCCTGGATCGGGCCGGGCCGGATGAGCGCGACTTCCACCACGAGGTCGTAGAAGCAGCGCGGCTTCAGTCGCGGGAGCGTGTTCATCTGCGCGCGGCTCTCCACCTGGAACACGCCGATCGTGTCGGCGTTGCAGAGATCGTCGTAGACCGCCTGGTCGGTCATGTCGAGCGTGGCGAGGTCGATCGTCACGCCACGCGTCTGCCTGATGTAGAGCAGGCAGTCCTGCAGCAGCGTGAGCATGCCGAGGCCGAGCAGGTCGATCTTCACGAGGCCCACGGGATCGAGGTCGTCCTTCTCCCACTGGATCACCGTGCGGCCCGGCATGCTCGCCGGCTCGATCGGCACCACGCTCGACAGCGGCTCGGCGGTGAGCACGAAGCCGCCAACGTGGATGGAGCGGTGTCGCGGGAGCTGGTGGAGCCCTTCCACGATCTCGGCGAGGGCGCGCACGCGCTTGTCGTCCGGGTCGAGCCCCGCGCGCTCGACGATGCTCGCGCCGCCGGTGGGACGCAGCGCCGTCGTCGGGTTGCGACGCTCGTTGTGCGAGTCGCCCGCGTGCGGATCCTCCCACCGGTTGCCGCGATCCGCGGCGGCGTGCATGGACTTCGGGATCTCGACGAGGCTCCGCGCGCCGGAGCTCTGCGCGCTCGGGCTGCCGTACGGCTCGTACGCCGCGTTGGGCGTCGGCCGGTCGGCGGACGTCATCGGCCTGGCCACCTGCTTGGCTTTCTCCTTCTCGGCGCGTGAGCGCGTCGTGGCCTCGGTGCCGCGCACCATCGTGCTGCTCAATGCATTCGCCACGGCCGCGTCAGACGCCTCGGCGTCCGCCGGCGTCGCGCGCAGTGCTTCCGCCGTGGCGCGCGCCGAAAAGCGGTCGGAGAGCGTGGCCAGCATGTCGGCCTGCTCCACGCTGAAGCCGAGCACGCGTGCCGCGTCGCGCACGGCGCTCTTGCCGCGGTAGGTGATCTGCTCGCACACCATGGCGGCGTGGTCGCGCCCGTAGCGCTCGTACACGTACTGCAGCACGCGCTCCCGCTCGCGGTGCGCGAAGTCGATGTCGATGTCGGGCGCCTCGGTGCGCTCCTCGCTCAGGAATCGCTCGAACAGCAGGCCGAGCCGGATGGGATCCACCGCCGTGATGCCGAGGCAGTAGCAGACGGCGGAGTTGGCGGCGGAGCCGCGTCCCTGGCAGAGGATCCCGTCGCGCCGCGCGAAGCGGACGATGTCCCACACGATGAGGAAGTAGCCGGCGAGCCCGAGCTTGTTGATGAGCGCGAGCTCGTGCACGATCTGTTGATCGTGCGCCGCAGTGCGACGCGCCGTGCCCGGCGGTCCCCACCGCTCGCGTGCACCCTGCTCGACGAGGCGCGCGAGGTACTCGTCCTCGCTCACGCCGGCCGGAAGGGGAAAGGCGGGGAGCGTCGGCCTCAGGTGCTCGAGGCGGAACGCACAGCGTTCGGCCACGGCGAGCGTGGCGCGCACGCCCTCGAGGTGTCCCTGCCAGCGTCGCGCGATCTGCGCCGCACTCTTGAGGTACCACTCGCCACTGGGACGCAGCCGCGTGCCCATCCTGTCGAGCGGACGCTGGTGACGCAGGCAGGCGAGCACGTCGTGCACCATGCGGTCGCGCGCGCGCACGTAGTGCACGTCGTTCGTCACCACCCACGGCACGTCCAGCGCACGGGCGACGTCGATCAGGCGGCGCGTGGTGTCGCGCTCCTCGAGCAGGCCGTGGTCCCAGCACTCGACGGCCACGCGACGACCGAAGATGTCGAGCAGCGTGGCGGCGGCGTCACAGGCGGCGTCCACGTCGCCCTGCGCGGCGAGCGTGGGCACCCAGCCGCGCGGGCAGCCGGTGAGGGCGAACAGGCCATCCGCATGCTGCGCGACCTGATCGAGCGACACCGACGGCTGGCCGCGTCGCGACGCATCGGCACGGGCGAGCGTGACGAGCGTCGAGAGGTTCGCGTATCCCTCGCGCGACTCGGCGAGCAGCGGCAGGTGCGTTACGAGCGGCGCGTTGCCATCACGCGATGGAACGGTGACCGTGAGCTCGGCCCCGATGATGCCGGGCACCTCCAGCTCGCGCGCCGCCGAGGCGAAGCGCACGGCGCCCCCCAACTCGTCGTGATCGGTGAGCGCGAGCGCGGCGAGCCCGAGCTCCTTCGCGCGCAGCACGAGCGCCTCGGGAAGCGCGGCCCCGTCGAGGAGGGAGAAGGCGGAGTGGCAGTGGAGCTCGGCAAAAGGCATGTGAAGCGTGAGCCGTGAGACGTGAGACGTGACGGCGTGATGAGGTACGTCTCACGCTTCACGTCTCACGGTTCACGAGCAGTTCAGTCCCCC
Source organism: Gemmatimonadaceae bacterium (assembly GCA_035718985.1). Classification (GTDB taxonomy): domain Bacteria; phylum Gemmatimonadota; class Gemmatimonadetes; order Gemmatimonadales; family Gemmatimonadaceae; genus AG11. Next base: position 7,839 of record DASTGQ010000002.1, on the reverse strand, counting down.
CATCCCTGCAACCTCCACCCATCGTCAGCGCGGTCGAGGTAGAGGGTCATCTCGCCGGCGAGGCTCTCGCAGTGCCAGTAGTCGCGGCGGTAGCCGTCGTCCCACCAGTCGCCGGAAAGGCGCTCCGGGCCGACGGCGCGCGTGACGGGAATGCGGTGGCCGCGCCACGTCACCTCGCGCGGCATGTCGCCATCACACTGCACCTCTACCGTTTCCGGTGGATCGAAGGCACGACGTGCAGCGGGAACGGCTCGTGAATCGTGAGAGGTGAGACGTGAACCGTTCACCGTGAACGGTTCACCGTTCACCGGCGCGCCAACCGCGCGCCACACACCGGCCTTCTCCGGCCGATGCGTATCGCGCGCTTCCGCGCGCACGATGGCGTCGGTGCCCAGCTCGGCGCGCAGGCGCTCGAGCGCGGCGTCGGCGGCGCCGAGGTCGCGCCACGAGGTGCTGAGCAGGTCGCCCTGCTCGCCGGTGAGTGGCGCCGCGGAGACGATGGCCACCCGCACGCCGATCACCGGCGCGGTGAGCGGCCACGCGTCGAGCAGCGCTCGACAACGTTCAAAAAGGGGCACCACGCGCGCGAGCGGGCGCGCAGGGCGCGCCTCGCGCGTCACGGTGTGCGCCGGCGCGGTGGCGAGCGCGCCACGCGCGTCGTCGAGCGTGAGCGTGATGGCGATCGCCGCCACCGCGCGGCCGTGCGCGATCATCTCCGTCACGAGGCGGTCCAGCGCGGCGCGCACCAGGAACAACACCGGTTCCATCGTCTCCGTCGGCGACGACAGCTCCACTTCCACGGCGGGCTGCGTTTCCACGCGCGCCATCACGGGACGCCGCGGATCGTCGGCGCGTGCGAGCCGCCACGCGCGCAGCCCGAGCTCGCCCCAGCGACGCTCCACGTCCTCGGCCTCGAGCGCGGCGAGCATTCCCACCGTGCGCAGGCCGAGTGCGTGCAGCGCGGCGCGGAGCTCCTCGTCCATCGGCACGAGCGCGAGCGGCGCGGGGGCGAGATATGCGGCGTCGCCGCCGCACGGGACGATGCGCGCCAGTGCGCTGTCGCTCGCCTCGCCGCTGAAGCTGGCACCGGCCCACGTGGCGGCGCGCGCGGCGACGCACGAGTCGGCAATGGCGACGCGCGGGCGCGGGTGCCAGCGGCGCGCCACGCGGAGCAGGGCGTGCGCGAGCTGGCGTTCACCACCGACCGCGTCGAAGCCGCTCGCGCCAACCCACCACAGCCCGGGCGCGCCCTCCACCGGTGTCACCTGCGGGCTCGCCGCGAGGAGCTGCGCCGACGCCTCGGTGATGGCGGTGCTCACGGCGAGGTCGTCCCACGGCAGCTCCTCGAGGTCGGCGCACCGCGCGCGTGCCTCGGCGGGACGCATGCCGGCGCGCACGCCCGCGCGGCCCGCCGCGGCGGACGCCGCCTGCACGCGCGTGCGCGCGGCGTTCGTCAAGGCGATGCGGTGCTCATCCCAGTGCGCGGGCGCGGGCGACGGCGGTGCGGAGCTCCCGGGGCGATTCGGCGCCGAGGGCGGTGTGTCGGCCGGCGACATCAGCGGGAGGAGAAGCTGCGCGCCCGCTCCGGGCGTGCCGACTTCCCCCCGCCGGGCCGCGCGCCACACCGCGCCGATCGGGAACCTCGGGATGCGCACACAGGCGACGCGCCACTGCGACTGCACAGCTCACCTCCACGGTTCGAAGCGTCCCTCCCTTCTCGACGCGCACGAGGATCGTGCGCGTCGCGCCACCATCGGTGCTGCTCGTACTGCTGCTGCTTCCTCCCTGCCCGAGTGTCTCTCGCCGTCGCGCATCGAGCCGCGCTGGTCGTCGTCGCTGGCTCGACGATGGTCGCTCGACGACGAGCCGCACCGCGCCGCCGAGCTGCGTTGCCGCGCCGGCACGATCGCCGAGCACGAGGAGCGCGCAGTCGGCGTCGCGGGCGAGGCGCGTGAGTCGCACCGCGTTGGAGCGCGTGAGGGCTGGCGCGCCGTCGAGCACCACAAGGGCAAAGGCGCCGCTGCGGAGCAGGACGTCGGCGCACCATGCGGCGCGCGTGGCGTCGTGCGGGCGGATCATCCACACGCCCTCGGCATCGCCAAGGTGCGCCCAGTCGCGCGGATCGAGGGTGCGCTGCGCGTCGATGTAGGCCACCCAGCCATGGGTGGCCATCGTGGTTTCCACGATGGCCCTGGCGATCGTCGTCTTCCCGCTTCCCGCCGGGCCGGCCAGCTCGGTGAGCCGGCCGCGTGGCAGCCCGCCGCCGGGCAGCACCGTGTCGAGCGCTGCGATCCCGGTGGGGATCGCCGGTGCGGCGGACGGTAGCGGCGGGAGGAGCCGAACGAGCTCGGCGAGGGAGAGCGACATGCTGGAGGATGAGGCAGGTAGGATGCCAATAGCCGAATAAAAACCGAAAGTCCAGGCGATAGAAACGGGAGCCAGGATGTGGGGATGTCAGGAGGCCAGAGGTCGACAGGTCGGAGGACTTGTACTGATGCTTCGATCTCCCGACCTTCCCACCTCCTGACCTTCTCGCCTCCCGTCTTCCGTCCCCATCATTTACCGAACGAAACCCGAAACCGCAACGCCCGCCAGAATGACCGATCGTGGACAGATGCGACAACTCCTTGTCCGGCTTGCACCTGCGGCGCTAGTCGGCATCGTGGCGTTCGCACTCGTCCTGACCGTCACGGACCCGCCCGGACCCGGACTCGACCCGGACGCGATGTCGTACATGGGCGCCGCCCGGTCGCTCGTGAACCACGGCGAGTATCGCATCCCGAGCGCACCGTGGGAGAGCGCCGACAGCACGTCACCGCTCGCGCACTTTCCGCCCGGCTACTCCACCGCGCTCGCCATTCCGGTGGCGTTCGGCATGGAGCCGCCGCAGGCAGCGCGCCTCGTGGACGCGCTCGCCGCCGCCGTCACCGTCGCGACGCTCGTGCTCGTCGTGGGCGTGGCGACGACACCGATCGCCGGCGCGCTGCTCGGCGCCGCGCTCATCGTCACGCCGGCGATGGAGACGGTGCACCTCTCCGTGCTCAGCGAGCCGCTCTTTCTCGCGCTGCTCGCGCTCACGCTCGCCGCCATGGTGTACGCGCCGGATCGCCCGCTGCGCGCCGGCATCACGGCCGCGCTCGGCGCGATGGTGCGCTATGCAGGGGCGTCGCTCGTCGGGGCGGTGGTGCTGTGGGCATTCGCGCGCCGCGCGCCGCTGCGCGAGCGCGTACGACGTGCGGCGCTCGCCGCGGCACCGGCGGTGCTGCTCGAAGGCGCGTGGGTGGTGCGCACGCGACTCGCCGCTGGCGGCGCGCACGCCATTCGTCGCTTCGCGCTCTATGGCGATCTCGGCCCCACGCTCGCGGGAGGCGGGGCGACGCTGCGCAACTGGCTCGTGCCCGACACCGATCCCGAGTGGCCGCTGCCACACCCCGACCTCGTGGCACTCGCGGCGGGAGCGGTGCTCGTGACGCTCCTCGTGCTCGGTGCGATCCGCGCGCGTACCGAAGCCCGAACGGCGTCGAGCGGCCATGCGTGGCGGGTGCTGCGCGCCTGCGCGCTGCTCGTCGCCTGCTACCTGGCGATGATCGCCCTGTCGCGGCTCATCGCCGACCCCGCCATCCCCCTCGACGAGCGCATCCTCGCGCCCTTCCTGCTGCTCGCTGTCACGGCGCTGGCCGTGGCCATCGCATGCTGGTGGCGCGCGTCGAGCGCACGCGTGGCGCGCGTGGCGGTGGCTGTGGCGCTGCTCGGATGGGGCGTGTCGAGCGCGAGCGTCACCCTCGACGTCGCCCGCTTCGCGCTTGGCTACGGCTCCGACTTCGCGAGCGAGCAGTGGCGGCACAGTGCGCTGCTGGACTGGGCGCGCATGGATGGAACGGCGCATCCGCTCTACACCAACTGGCCGGCTGCGGTGTACTTCCACCTGCACCGCACGTCGTACACGCTGCCCGAGAGGAGCGAGAGCGCTGCGCTCCCTGCGTTCGCCGACACCCTCCGCCGCCGGAATGGGCGAGTGCTGCTGTTCGATGCGCCGAACGCGGACGACATCGTGGCGGACTCGATCGTGACGCTGCGCGGCCTGCACGTCGTGACAAGGCTCGACGACGGCGTGGTGCTGGCGCCGGAGGGCACGCGGTAGCATCGTGCAGGTCGGGTTGGCTCATTCGTTCCCGAGGATCACATGAAGGGAAAGGCATTCGCGCTCCTCGCGCTCGCGGCTGCCGGCATCATGCCGGCGACTTCCATGGCGGCGTCCGCGTCCCCACTCACGCGCGGCGACGCACCTTCGGTCCCGCTCGACACCGTGGTCTTCGCCGGTGGCTGCTTCTGGGGGGTGCAGGCAGTCTTCCAGCACGTGAAGGGCGTGCTGACCGCAACTTCGGGCTACGCCGGAGGCTCCGTGGCCAATCCCAGCTACGAGCAGGTGAGCACCGGCCGCACGGGGAACGCGGAATCGGTGCGCGTGATCTTCGACCCGGCGCAGGTGTCGTATGCGACGCTGCTCAAGGTGTTCTTCGACGTCGCGCACGACGCGACGCAGCTCAACCGCCAGGGTCCGGACGTCGGCACGCAGTATCGCTCCGCGGTGTTCTACATGAATGGGGCACAGCGCGCGCAGACGCTGCAATACATCGCGTGGCTGCAGCAGAGCGGCGCGGTGAAAGGAAGGATCGTGACCGAGGTGGCGCCGCTGAAAAGCTTCTACACCGCCGCACCGTACCATCAGGATTACGCCACGCTGCACCCGTACGAGCCGTACATCCGCTACAACGACCTGCCGAAGATCGCACAGCTGAAGGCGCGCTATCCGCAGCTCTGGAGCGAGCGCCTCGCGGCGTACTGATCCGTCGGTCGAGCTCGGTCGGTCGGCGACGTGACGTCGGTGCGCTCCTTGCTTCTCCTCGGTGGTCCACGTCAACCGGAGAAACGCTGATGTCCGATCGCCAGAAGCCCCACAACGGACGCGACCTCGACGGCCAGCACAAGGTAAAACAGGTGGATGTCGACGACCTGCGCACCGACCCGAAGGGTGAGGACTTCATCCGCGACGATGTGCGGCTCGGCGGCGCGGTCGAGGATACGGGCGCGCATGCCGGCGAGCATGCCGAGCGGATCGCTGACCTCGTGAACAGCAACCGTGAGGACGTCAGCCGCGTGACCGGGCGCGACCACGAGGACGCTCGCAAGCGCAGCTGACGCCGCGACGCGCCGATAGCGCGCCACGACCTCGTGGCGCGCTATCGCGTCTGCACTCCCACCCTGAGCCCACCCTGCGCTACCGGCGCAGGGCGCACGAAGAAATGCGCGTACCGCCCGTCGTGGTTGATGCGCATCGCGTGCAGCAGTGCGACTCCGCCATAGACCAGCGTCAGGTCCGTCTTGGACAACGACGAAGTGCGCGACATGAGGTCGATGTCGCTCACCGAGGCGGTGCGGCCGATGGTGACGTAGAAGAGCGCCGTGCCCACGCCGGCGGCGAGCACGCCGCGCTCGAATGCGCTTCCACTCCGATGCGGCACGTCGAGGATCATCTCGTCGAGCAGCGCCTGCACGTCCAGTCCCATGCTGGAGAACAGGAACTGCCTGCGTGGCTCGGTGAAGGGATCGATGCCCGAGTAGACCGTGGGCCGGCCGCGATCGAGACCGAAGCTCGGCCGCGCCCCAACGGCGAGCGACGTGACGACGTGCCCGGCCTCGTGGAGCAGCAGGCTGGTGGCCGCGCCGGCGGTGAAGTCGCGCCAGTAGTGGCGGTCACGTGGCGAGGCCGTGGGGCGCCACGCCGAGTCGGGGGACGCTGGTGCCGGCGCCTGTGCAGCCAGGTTGAATGGAGCGAGGAGCGTGGCGAGGAGGACCGCTCGACGCAGGACTGGGATGGGACGGGTCGCCGACATGTGAAGGAGGACGAGCGAGGCGCCGCCGCGGTTCGCCATGCGCGCCGGGACACGGTAATATCATCCACGTTCGCCGAACCTTCACCCTCGCGCCTTCTTCCATGCCGGACAGGCTGTCGGACCTCGAGATCCAGCGCGCCCTGGGCAGTCTTCCCGGCTGGGCGCGACGTGGCGACGTGCTGACCAAGACCTTTACCTTCCCGCGCTTCCTGGACGGGATCGACTTCGTGGCGCGGGTCGCGCAGCGGGCCGAAGCCGCGAATCATCACCCCGACCTCGACATCCGCTACAACAAGGTGACGTGCACGCTGTCCACCCACGACGCGGGCGGCATCACGTCGAAGGACCTGGAGCTGGCGAAGGAGATCGAGCGGACATAGCCACGAAGTAGTACTCGTGGTCGCGCTGTGCCACGCGGTCGAAGCTGGCGCGATGGACGTGCTGCGAACGATGCGCTTCGAATGCGGCGCGCTTCTTCGGCAGCCACGCGGTCACGTCCACGGCGATGTCGATCGGCTGACCCTCGGTGGCGGGTTCCTCGCCGGGCGCCGGGGGAAGCCAGGTGGAGTACCAGAGCTGCGCCGGCCGGTGGGGTGCCACGCCGGCCGCGATCTGCTCGGGGAATGCCGTGGTGGTGCCGGCAAGCAGGGTGGCGGCGGTGGCGAGGCGCGAGATGGCGCGGTGGTCGCGATGCCGGGTCGGCGCGCCCTCGGGGCCGAAGGTGATCACCACGTCCGGCCGCTCGCGGCGGAGCAGGGCGACGATCTCGCCCATCACGACCTCGGGATCCGCTCCCTGGAGGGCGCCATCCGGATGGCCGCCACACACGAGCTCCTCGATGCCAAGCACCTCGCAGGCGGCGTGCAGCTCGGCACGGCGCACGGCTCCCAGCTCCGCACGAGATGAGACGGGGATGCCGGACGATCGTCCGGCATCCCCGTCGGTGGCGCAGTAGAGCGAGCAGCGTACCCCTTCACTCGCGTATCGGGCGAGAGTGCCGCCCGTGGCGTACGTCTCGTCGTCCGGGTGGGCGAAGAGCGCGGCGAGTCGCTGCATCAGCCGCCGTCGATCAGCTGCGGCGGCGGCCTCCGCCGAGCAGGCTCACGATGGCGAGGAAGAGGTTGAGCAGGTCGAGGTAGATGTTCACCGCCGCGGGCACGTAGTCGTCCGGGCCGTACTGCCCCGAGCGCACGATGCGCCACGTGTCGAACACGAGCAGGCCGCTGAACACGAGCACCGTGCCGGCGGCGATCCAGAGCGTGCCGAGCGCGGTGGGGAAGAAGATGTTGAGCAGCGAGGTGGCGATGAGCACCCACAGCCCGACGAAGAAGAAGCTCCCCCACGCGCTGAAGTCCCGCTTGCTGATGAGGGCGTAGAGCGACAGGACGCCGAAGGTGGAGAGCGTGAGGATGCCGGCCTGGCCGACGATGCCCGGGCTCTGCCGCTCGGCGAGCGTGAGGAAGGGCGCGATGAACAGCCCTTCGATGAACGTGAAGAGCAGGACGAGGATCAGGTTGCGCGGGTAGCTGTGCCGCGCGCGCATGGCCATCCACAGCGGGGCGAACATGGCGATCATGGTGATGATCGGATGCTCGATGACGGCCTGCATGAGCGCGGGCTGAGTCCGCGCGAACGCGACGCCGAGGGCGGTGACGATGACGCTGACGAAGACGAGGCCGTAGGTGCGACGCACCAGCGTCGCCCGCTCCTCGCCCGAACGAACAAGGGTCCCGGCGAACGAGACTCCCATGGGGTAGATCTCCGTTGGAGGTTGGGGAAATATACCCCACGGACGGTCAGAGGAGCCAACAGGAAACGACGGTTCGTCGGTTTCTCGGCTCGTCAGTACACGGCCGGCCTCGGGACACATGGGCTTCCCGAGGCCGGCCGTGTACCGATGAACCGACGAACCCCTTACCTCTTCCGCAGCTCCACGTTCCCGTTC
>DASTGQ010000001.1:0-9848 GCA_035718985.1 Gemmatimonadaceae bacterium | reverse complement strand
CGTCCGTTGCGGGCATTCTCCCGGGAGGAGGGTGCCCGTCGTGCTTTTCGCCATTCGCGTTCGCCACCTCACCGCCACGGCCAGCTGGGTCGTGCTCGCGGGCGTGGTCGCGTGCGGGCGCGCCGCGCCTCCGACGCGAGGCGCGCACGACGACTTCGGCGACACGATTGCGGCGGCCGTCGCGCCGAGACGGATCGTCTCGCTCAATCCGACGACCACGGAGTTGCTCTACGCCATCGGGGCGGGCGATCGGCTGGTTGGGCGCACTTCGTGGGACCTCTATCCGCCCCGGGTGCGCGACGTGCCCGACCTCGGGCCCGGCCTGCGACCCAACGTGGAAGCGGTGATCGCCGCCCGCCCGGACCTCGTCATCCTGTACGCCAGTGACGACAACCGCGATGCGGCGAGGCGATTGCGCGCCGCAGGCGTCCGCACGGTTGCCTTTCGCGTGGACCGAATCGCCGACTTCGCGCGCGTCACGCTGGAGCTCGGCCGCCTCACCGGCGATACGGTCTCCGCGCGCACCACGGTGGACACCGTCGAGGCCACGCTCGCGCGCGTGCGCGCGACGACGTCGGCGCTGCCGCGCCCGACTGCGTTCTGGATCCTCTGGGAAAGCCCGCTCCTCGCGGTCGGTGGCGGAAGCTTCCTCAACGAGCTGCTCGCCGTGGCCGGCGCGCGCAACGTGTACGACTCGCTGCCGGGCCCCTCGCCGGCCGTGAGCTTCGAGGATCTGCTGCGTCGCGATCCTGACCTGATCCTCGCGAGCCCGGCGTCGCGCCAGCACATTCTCGCCGATCCGCGCTGGCGCGCCCTGCGCGCGGTGCGTGCGGGCCGCGTCCTGGTGTTCGACACCACGATCGTGAACGGCCCGTCGGAGCGCGTCGGCGCGAGTGCGGTGTCGCTCGCTCGCCTCCTGCATCCGGGCGCGCTGTAGGTGCGACTCTCACGCTGGCTGCTCCTCGTCGCGGTTCTCCTGCTCGCGACAGTGCTGGGCGTGGCGTATGGGACGCTGCACCTGTCGCTCGTTGACGTGCTGCACGGCGTCATGGGTACCGGCTCGGCGACCGAGGTGGCCGTGGTGCGGCAGCTCCGGCTGCCGCGCGTCCTGCTCGCCGCACTCGTGGGGGCGGGGCTCGGTGCCTCGGGCGCCGCGCTGCAGGGCGCGACACGCAATGGCCTCGCCGAGCCGTACCTTCTCGGTGTGTCGGGCGGCGCGGCCGTCGGTGCCGTGATCGCCGTGGCGCTTCATGCGCCCGTCGCCGTCGTGCCGCTCTGCGGCCTTGCCGGCGCGCTCGCCGCCGTCGCTCTTTCCCTCGTCGTCGCGCGGGCGTCCGGCGGTCAGGGCGACGCGCGCGTCGTGCTCATGGCCGGCGTAGTCGTCGGCGCATTCGCCAATGCAGCCATCATGGTCGCATTGGCGGGGGTGGACGCGAACGCCGTGCGCGGCGCGCTCTGGTGGATGATGGGCTCGGCCGCCGACGCGAGCTGGGTGCAGGTCCGTGCGCTCGCCGCTTGCGTCGCCATCGGCGTGGCCTTGCTCCTCGGCCTCGCACGGGCCATCGACCTCCTCGCGTTGGGCGAGGACGCTGCGGCGGGCATGGGCGTGAATGTCGCACGCGTCACCCTGGCCGTCTACGTGGCGGGGGCATTGCTCGCCGCGGGCACCGTGGCGGCAGCGGGGCTGGTGGGCTTCGTCGGATTGCTCGTGCCTCACCTGGCGAGGATGGCCGGCGCGCGTACGCATCGCAGCATCATTGGCGCGGCGGCACTCGGGGGGGGCGCGCTCGTCGTCCTCGCCGACCTGGCCGCGAGGGTAGCGCACCCGCCCGCTGAGCTTCCGCTCGGCGCCGTGACCGCCATCCTCGGTGTACCGTTCTTTCTCGCTCGCCTGCGGAAGCTCACATGATCGAGTTTCGCGAGGTGAGCGTGCGATATCCGCGTCGCGACGTCGAGGCGCTTTCGGCCGTGTCGCTCACGGCGGCACGAGGCGCCCTCACCGCCGTCGTCGGCCCCAACGGCAGCGGGAAGAGCACGCTCGTGCGGGCACTCGTGGGACGGGTGCCAGTCGCGGGGGGTGCGATTCTCGTGAACGGAACGCCGGTGGACGAGAGCGGACGGCGGTCGCTGGCCACGCGCGTCGCGGTGGTCGTGCAGCGCGAGGAGCCAGCGTTTCCGCTGCAGGTCCGGGAGTACGTCGCGCTGGGACGATATCCGCACCTGGGTCTCTTTCGCGCGCCATCGCGTGGCGATCGCGCCGCGGTGGATGATGCGCTCGCGCGGATGGCAGCGGCGCACCTCGCCGATCGCTCCATCAGCGAGCTCTCCGGCGGCGAATGGCAGCGCGTGCGCCTCGCCCGGGCTGTTGCGCAGGGCGCGGATGCCATCGTGCTCGATGAGCCCACGACCTTCCTCGACATCGCCCACGAGATGGGTGTCTTCGAGCTCATGAGCCGGCTCGCGCGCGAAGGACGGGCCGTGCTGCTCGTGAGCCATCAGCTCAACCTCGTCGCCCGGTTCGCCGATCACATCGTGCTCCTGCATCGCGGCCACGTCGCTGCCTGCGGCGCGCCAGCGGATGTGATGCAGGGAGCCGTGCTCGAGCGCGTGTACGAGTGGCCGCTGGTGATCACGCGTGATCCCGCCGTCGGCGCGCTCGCCCTCGTTCCCCTCCGCTCACCCGCGCGCGACTGACGCGCCGCCCATGTTCTCACGCTGCTCTCTCATGCTTCGCCGACTCGCCCTCCTCGCCTCCGTCGCGCTCGTCCCCGCCGCCGCCCACGGCCAAGCCACGTCGCGCGACACGGCGCGCACCACGCCCGTCGTCGTGACGGCCACCCGCAGCGCGGTCGCGCTCGATCGTGTTCCCGCCGCCGTGACCGTCGTGACCGGGGCACAGTTGCGCGCGCAGGGGATCACCACGGTGGCTGATGCGCTCCGGCAAGTGCCCGGCGTGGCGCTCGCGCAGTCGGGGTCCTACGGCACGGCCACCTCGCTCTTCATCCGCGGCGGCGAGAGCAAGTTCACCAAGGTGCTCGTCGACGGCGTGCCGGTGAACGAGGCTGGCGGGGCGTTCGACTTCTCCACGCTCACGACCGACAACGTCGAGCGGATCGAGGTCGTGCGCGGGCCGGCCAGTGTGCTCTACGGGTCCGATGCGGTGGCGGGTGTCGTCCAGATCTTCACGCGCCGCGGTACACGTGGCGCGAACGCCGACCTCGTCGCACGTGGAGGGAGCTTCGGGTCAGCGGACGTGGAGGCCTCGGCGCGGGGCGCGGCAACTCCGGGCAGCTCGGTGATTGACTGGTCGGTTGGAGCGGCGCGTCACAGCACGGATGGCTACCAGGCGTTCAACAGTCGCTTCGCCAACGGCTCGGCGAGCGGCCTGCTGCGCGCGGCGCGGGGCCCCGCCGACGCAGCGCTGTCGATCCGCTACAACGACATCGCGCTTCATTTCCCGACGGATGGCAGTGGCCAGGTGGTGGACAGCAACGCGGTGCATCGCGAGGATCGTCTCGCTCTCGGGCTCGACGCGGGCCTGCGTCTCTCTTCGCTCGTCACCATGCGTGCGACGCTGGCGTCCAACGACGTCCACGGGGTGACCGACGACCAGCCCGACAGTCCGGGGGACTCGCTGGGCTACTATTACGACACCGGTGACCGCACGCGGCGCCGCAGCGGAGATCTTCGCTTCTCGCTCGCGCTTCCCTATGCCTCCCAGCTCACCTTCGGCGGGCAGGTGGAGCGCGAGTGGGAGGCGAGTGCCACCTCCAGCAACTTCGGCCACAACGGCTTCACCGCATCGCGCCGCACGTCGGGCGCCTATGCGCAGCTGCTGCTCGAGCCGACCGACCGGTACGCTGCGACGGTGGGCGGGCGCTACGAACACAACGAGCGGTTCGGGGATTTCCTCGCCTGGCGTGGCGGCGCGAGCGTGCGCGTCGCGTCGCGCACGAGAATCCGGGCCAGCGCCGGCACGGCGTTCCGCGAGCCCACCTTCCTCGAGAACTACGGCAGCGACTTCGTGATCGGAAATCCTTCGCTCCAGCCGGAACATTCCTTCAGCGTGGATGCCGGCGTCGAGCAGACGCTCGGCGACGCCGTCACGCTCGGCGCCACCTGGTTCGCCAACTCCTTTCGCGACCTGATCGACTACGTCTATTCGGCCACCGAGCCGAACTACGTCAACCTCGCGCGCACGCGGTCCAGCGGGGTGGAGCTCGAGGGCCGGGCGGAATTGCCCGCCGGCTTGCACGCCGACGCTGCCATGACGTACCTGGACGCGCGCGTCGTGAATCCCGGCGCGAGTACCGCGTCTGCCTCGGTCTTTGCGCCGGACGCGCGATTGCTCCGCCGCCCCATGCATACGCTCGATGCCGGCGTGGGGGTGCGCACCAGTCGCGGTGCGCTCGACGTGCGCGTCCGTCGCGTCGGCCCGCGTGACGATGTCTTCTACGCGCCGGACTTCTCCTCGAGCCGCGTCGTGCTGCCAGCATATGCGCGCGTGGATCTGTCCGCCGATCTCCCGGTCACTCCCCGGGGCAGTCGGGGCACCGCTGCGCTGACGCTGCGAGTGGAAAATCTGTTCGACGCGCACTACACGGAGGTCGCCGGCGTGAACTACGGTTTCGCCCAGGCTGACGCAGCCGCCCTTCGCCTCACTGGTTACCGCGCCGCCCCCCGCCGCACGCTCATCGGTCTCCGGCTCTCCTACTGACCGCCCGCCGCCGATCACGTCTCACAGTTCACCGATCCCGGGCACCCGGCCATTATCTTTCCCGTATGCCCCTCCTCGCCACGTCGGCGATCGTCCTCCACGCCTTCGACTACCTCGAGTCCTCGCGCATCCTGAGACTCGTCACGCGCGAGGGTGGAGTGCGAAGCGCGCTGGCCAAGGGCGCGCGCCGGTCGTCGCGACGGTTCGGGAGCGCGGTGGATCTCTTCGCGCAGGGAAGCGCGCAGCTGTACGTGAAGCCGGGACGCGACCTGGACAACATGAGCACGTTCGACGTCGAGCGCGCCCGGCCGGAGCTCGCGACCGATCTCGGTCGTTTCTCCGGCGCGTCGGCCATCGCCGAGCTGACGCTCCGCTTCGGTCGCGACGAGGCGGACGAGACGCTGTTCGACGCCGTAGCCGGCGCGCTCGACGCCATCGCCGTCGCGCCGCCGGAGCAGGCCCTCGCGGCCACGCTGGCGGGCGCCTGGCACATCGTGGCGCAACTCGGCTTTGCTCCAGCGCTCGACCTCTGTGCCGACTGTCACGCATCGCTCGCGCCCGACGACGCGGTGATGTTCAGCCACCGTGCCGGCGGCGCACTCTGCCTCCGCTGCGGCCGGCTCGCCCCGGCCGGCCGCAAGCTTCCGGCGGAGGCGCGCAGTACCCTGCGCGAGTTCATCGAGGGCCGGCACGCTCCCGCGCTCGATGACGCGTCCGCACGCGCGCACCAGCGACTTCTCCGCGAATTTCTCGCCGAACACCTCACCGATGGCCGGCCGCTCCGCGCGCTCGAGCTGTGGGAGGATCGGCGCTTGTGAGCGGGCAATGATCCTCGGCACGGCCGGCCACATCGACCACGGCAAGACGACGCTGGTCCGTGCGCTCACGGGCATCGATACCGACCGCCTGCCGGAGGAGAAGCGCCGCGGCATCACGATCGACCTCGGCTTCGCGCCGCTGACGCTCGACGGTGTCGGCACCGTCGGCGTGGTGGACGTGCCCGGACACGAAGCCTTCGTGCGCACCATGGTCGCCGGCGCCACCGGCATCGACCTCGCGCTGCTCGTCATCGCGGCCGACGAGGGTGTGATGCCGCAGACGCGTGAGCACCTCGCCGTGCTGTCGCTGCTCGCCGTCCGAGGTGGCGTCGTCGCACTGACCAAGTCGGACCTCGTGGACGAGGATTGGCTCGCTCTCGTCGAAGAGGACGTGCGCACCGCACTTGCCACCAGTCCACTGGCGAGGTCACCCATCGTGCGCGTGTCGGCGACCACTGGCGCGGGCCTGGGGGAGTTGCGCGCGGCGCTGGCAGGTGAGGCGCACCGTACGCCGCACGTCGTCGAGGACGACCTCTTTCGCCTGCCCATCGACCGGGCATTCTCCGTGCGCGGAACCGGAAGCGTCGTCACCGGCACCGTGTGGTCCGGCACCATCGAGGCGGATGCTACGCTGCGCCTCCTGCCGGTCGACGAGCCAGTGCGCGTCCGCGGGCTGCAGGCGCACGGCCGCGCGGTTCCTCGGGTCGGCGGTGGTGAGCGTGCCGCCATCGCGCTGCAGGGCGTCGACGTTCACCGTCTCGCGCGCGGGGCGGTGCTGGTGCAGGGCGACGCGTGGCGATCGTCGCGCGTGCTGCGCGCGGACGTGACGCTGCTTGCCGACGCCACGCAGCGCATCGGTCCGCGAACGCGCGTGCGCTTCCACCTCGGCACCGCCGACCTGTCGGCGCGGCTCGTGGTCGCTGGCGGCGAAACCGGGCCGGGTGAGGTCGTCTCCGCGCGGATCGTGCTCGATGAACCCGTCGTCGCACGCGCCGGAGACCGGTTCGTGCTGCGGGCGGCATCGCCGGCAGTCACCATCGGCGGTGGCGTCGTCATCGATCCGGTCGCTCCGGCCCGCGCTCGCGCGTGGCCCGCCGGTCCTCGTACCCCGGAGGCGCTCCTCGACTTCCTGCTTCGTGAGGGTGGCGCGAACGGCGTTGAAGTCGCCGAACTGCCGGTTCGCATCGGTGTCCCGCCAGCGCGCGTACCGGCGATCATCGGCAGCGTCCCATCCTGGCGGGTCGGCTCGCGGCTCGTCGGCATCGACGCGCGCGCGAAAGTGGAAGCGGATGCGCTGCGGCTCGTCGCGGCGCACCATGCGGAACACCCGCTGGAGTCCGGCGCCTCGCAACAATGGCTCCGGTCTCGGCTGGACGCTCCGGACGACGTTGCGACCGCCCTCCTCGCCGCCCTCGAGGATGACGAGGCAATCGTCGCCGATCAGGGAATCGTGCGCCTGCCGGACTTCGCGCCCCGGCTGAGCGGCGCCGAAGAGAAAGTTCGCGTGCGCCTGCTCGCCGCACTCCAGGACTCCGGGACCGAGCCACCGACCCTCGACGAACTCGCCACGTCACTGGCAGCGGACCCCAACGTGCTCGGCCCGGTCGCCCGGCTCCTCGCCCGCGACGGCTCCCTCGTGGCTGTGGAACCCAACCGCTACTACCTCGGCGTGACGGTCGCCGCGCTGACTGGCCGGCTGCGCGCCGGCATGGATCCCGCCATTGGGTACGGTCCGGCCGAGCTGCGCGATCTGCTCGGCTTCTCGCGCAAGTTCCTCATCCCCTTTCTCGAATACTGCGACCGCGTTGGTGTCACGCGTCGCGACCTCGATGGCCGCCGCCGGCTGCTTCCGCACGAGCGAAGCATTTCTTGATTCGGGGGTGGCCCAGCCGTAGCTTCAAAAATGTGACGTAAGGCGCGCATCGCCTCGCGTTCCTGGTCGCCGGAGCACACTCGTCCTCTCAGCGCGGAGCTTTCACGGGGATCCTGTCTCGTCAGCCGGAGTCACCATGCTTTACCGATGGGCAGCAGTTGCGCTCGTGCTCGCCCTTGGCGCCCTCGCGCCAGCGCCTGCGGCGGGCCAGCGTGCAATGTTGCCGAGTGAGCGCAAGCTGGGCACGCTCGGACAGAACTTTCCAAACCCATTCAAGCCGGACACCTGGATCCCGTTCACGGTGGACGACTGCAACGGACCCAACGGGCAGCGTGTCGTCTCGATGCGCGTCTACAACGTCCTGGCGCAGCTCGTGGCCACCCCCGTGCTCCACGGCGCGGGTGTGCCCATCACCGGGATACCGCTCAGCTGCGGGAGCTACCTCGCGCACTGGGACGGCCACGTGGCTCGCGGCCGCAGGAAGGCGGACTCGGGCGTCTACGTCTACGAGTTGGTCATCGACGGCCAGCGGTCGTCACGGAAGATGTTCGTCGCCCGCTAGGCGACGGGTTCTCCCTGACGGCACGGCACCGGCGTTGCCACTCAATTGTGCAGGACACCGGCAACCCGCAGGGGACTGAGGCATGATCAATCCAGACCGTCTGACCGTGAAGTCTGCCGAGGCGCTCAACGAAGCCGCCTCCGAAGCCCGTCGCAACGGCAATCCGCAGGTCTACGACACGCACCTGCTGCTCGTCCTCCTCAACCAGGACGAGAGCATCGTGGTGCCCGTGCTCCAGAAGCTCGGCGCCAGCGTGGCCGCGCTGCGTGAGGCCGTGCAGCGGGAGATCGCCCGCTACCCGAAGCAGAGCGACGCGCAGCCAACGATGGGCCGCGACCTCACCGCGGTCCTCGACCGCGCCGAAAAGGAAGCGAAGGACCTCGGCGACGAGTACGTGAGCACGGAGCACATGCTGCTCGCCCTCGCTGATACGAAGGGCGCCGAGAGCCGCGTGCTGCTCAACAATGTGGGTGCCACCCACAAGGCGCTCCTGGCGGCGCTCCAGGCCGTACGCGGCACCCACCGCGTGACCGACCAGAATCCGGAGAACCAGTACCAGGCGCTGCAGCGCTACACCCGTGACCTCACCGACGCCGCGCGCCAGGGGAAGCTCGATCCGGTCATCGGTCGCGACGAGGAAATCCGGCGTGTGGTGCAGGTGCTTTCCCGGCGAACGAAGAACAACCCGGTGCTCATCGGCGAGCCCGGCGTCGGCAAGACGGCCATCGTCGAAGGACTCGCCCAGCGCATCGTGAACGGCGACGTTCCCGAGGGCCTGAAGAACAAGCGCCTGCTTTCACTCGACATCGGCGCGCTCATCGCGGGCGCCAAGTTCCGTGGTGAGTTCGAGGAACGCCTGAAGGCGGTGCTGAAGGAGCTCACCGAGGGGGAGGGGAAGTTCATCGTCTTCATCGACGAGCTGCACACCATCGTCGGCGCGGGGAAGGCCGAGGGCTCGATGGACGCGGGCCAGATGCTGAAGCCGATGCTCGCCCGCGGCGAGCTGCGCGTCGTCGGCGCCACCACGCTGGACGAATACCGGAAGTACGTGGAGAAGGACGCCGCACTCGAGCGCCGCTTCCAGCCAGTGTACGTCGGCGAGCCGACGGTGGAGAACACCATCGCCATCCTGCGCGGACTCAAGGAGCGCTACGAGGCGCACCACGGCGTGCGCATCACCGATGGCGCCGTCATCGCCGCCGCCACGCTCTCTCACCGCTATATCGGCGACCGCTTCCTCCCCGACAAGGCCATCGACCTCCTCGATGAAGCGGCCAGCCGGCTGCGCATCGAGATCGACTCCATGCCGCAGGAGATCGACGAGGTCGAGCGTCGCATCATGCAGCTCGAGATCGAGCGCACGGCGCTGCAGAAGGAGAAGGATCCGGCGTCGGTGGAGCGCCGCAGCACGATCGAGCGCGAGCTGGCCGAGTTGAAGGAGAAGTCCTCGGCCATGAAGGCGCAGTGGCAGCACGAAAAGGAGACTCTCGGCTCCGTCGGCCGGATCAAGCAGCAGATCGACCAGGCGCGCGTCGAGGCGGAGCAGGCGAGCCGCGCCGGCGATCTCGCGAAGGCCGCGGAGATCAGCTACGGACGCATTCCCGAGCTTGAACGGCAGATGAAGGATGCCGAGTCGAAGCTCGCCAGCAACGACGGTCGACCGCAGTTCCTCAAGGAGGAAGTCACCGCCGACGACATCGCTGAAGTCGTCGCGCGGTGGACGGGTATTCCGGTGTCGCGCATGCTGGAGGGCGAGCGCGAACGGTTGACCAAGCTGGATCAGGAACTGGCGCAGCGTGTCGTCGGTCAGGACGAGGCAGTGCAGGCGGTGGCGAACGCCGTGCGTCGCTCCCGCGCCGGGCTGCAGGATCCCAATCG